>JAHQVR010000264.1 GCA_019634245.1 Gammaproteobacteria bacterium | reverse complement strand
GTAACCGATGATTTGGGTGGCACCACTCAGCAGATAGTGAATATCACTCTCGCCAACGTTGATGATGCGGCGGTGATAACAGGTGATATTAGCTATAACGGCAATGAGGGTGATACTGTTGCCGGTACAATCAGCGCCACAGATATTGAAGGCTTAACAGACGGTACTGTTTATAGCGTGTCGGTTGCGGCTGCCAACGGTACTGCGGCGATTGATCCAGCCACAGGTGCCTGGACATTTACCCCCACTGACTCAAACTGGTTTGGTACGGATAGTTTTACGGTAACCGTAACGGACGATCTGGGTGGCACGACTCAGCAGATAGTGAACATCACTCTTGCCAACGTAGACGATGTCGCGGTAATAACGGGTGATATCAGTTATAACGGTAACGAAGGTGATAGCGTTGCGGGTACGATCAACGCTACAGACGTAGAAGGTTTGACAGACGGTACTGTTTATAGCGTGTCGAGTGCCGCTGTTAATGGTGCAGCGGCGGTTAATCCAGCCACGGGTGCCTGGACATTCTCGCCTACAGATCCTAACTGGTTCGGTACGGATAGTTTTACGGTAACTGTAACGGACGACCTGGGTGGCACGACACAGCAGATAGTGAATATCACTCTTGCCAACGTTGATGATGTGGCGGTGATAACCGGTGATATTAGTTTTACCGGTAATGAGGGTGATACCGTGACCGGAACGATCAGTGCCACGGATATTGAAGGTTTAACCGATGGCACTGTCTATACCGTATCGGTTGCAGCTGTAAACGGTACGGCCTCCATTGATCCAGCCACCGGTGCATGGATCTTTGCACCCACTGACACAAATTGGTTCGGTACGGATAGTTTTACGGTAACCGTAACGGACGACTTGGGTGGCACGACTCAGCAGATTGTGAATATCACATTGGCTAATGTAGATGATGCGGCTGTGATAACGGGTGACATCAGCTACACCGGCAATGAAGGTGATACCGTTGCGGGTACGATCAGCGCGACAGATGTCGAAGGTTTAACAAGCAGTACGGTGTACACCGTGACGGGTGCTGCTGCTAACGGTACAGCATCGATTGATCCCGCTACAGGTGCCTGGACATTTACCCCCACTGACTCAAACTGGTTTGGAACAGATAGTTTTACCGTAACAGTAACCGATGATCTAGGTGGTACCACACAACAACTCGTAGCGATAACGCTCGCTAATATCGATGATAGTGCAGTTATTTCGGGTAACGTAACCTTCGCGGGTAATGAGGGAGATTTTGTTACTGGTACGATCTTAGCCACCGATATTGATGGGCTGACGGATGGATCTCTGTACTCGATTACAACTAACGCAAACAATGGCATTGCTTCGATCGATCCTGTAAATGGCGTATGGACATTTGTACCTGGCGATAGTAATTGGTTTGGAACAGATAGCTTTACCGTTACTGTAACGGATGATCAAGGTGGCATAACAACCCAAGCGGTTACCATCACACTTGCTAATATTGATGACGCGGCTGTAGTCACCGGTGATATCAGTTACAGCGGCAATGAGGCCGACACTGTCGTTGGCATATTGAGTGCCACTGATATAGAGGGCCTGACAGATGGCACCGTATATTCGGTTGGTACAGCACCTGCGCATGGATCAGCGGTTATTAATCCCGGTACTGGAGAGTGGGTGTTCGTACCTGATGACATTAATTGGTATGGCACAGATAGCTTCACAGTGATCGTGACTGACGATTTAGGTGGAACCACCACGCAACAGATTGTTATATCGCTAAATAATGTAGCAGATACGGCTGTTGTCAGTGGCGACGACACTGGCGAGGTTACTGAGGACGCCAACGCCGGCACATTGGTGACTACGGGTAGTCTCACTGTATTCGATCATGACCCAGGAGAGGATGAATTCCAGAGTGATGTCTTAACGGGTGTATACGGTACATTAACCATCGAGAGAAGTGGAAGCTGGACCCATGCTATCGATAATAATGCCATCGATATTCAACAGCTCGATGTGAACGAAACGTTGAATGAAGCATTTGTAGTGACCACTGTGGATGGGACAACACACACGGTATCTATCGACATAAATGGTTCCGAAGATGCGCCCGTGGTAACCGGTGAATTAGCAGGTGATGTTACGAAGGATGAGTCACTGACATACAGTAACGTGCTGACAATAAGTGATATCGATGTAAACGACAATCCAATCTACTTTTTAGATGAGGCCAACGTTTTAGGTGATCAGGGATTTGGCGAATTTACACTAAGTGAAGGCGTCTGGACATACGCTTTATCCAATGATCATCCAGTTGTACAAGCTCTAGAAGATAACGAATTCCTAAATGATACTCATACGTTCGTCGCGTCCGATGGTACGACGCAAACCGTAACGGTCATTATTTATGGGTCTACGGTGCCTCCTGTTGGTGGTGCCATTCCAGCTTTGCCTGAAACGGGCGTTCTGGTTGAAGAAGTAGGTAGTGGCAATAGCCCAGAAGAGACTGAGTATGAATGGTTGGAGGCTGTGGTCATGGTGACAAACCCCGAGCCAGTAACTGATACAGTTAATGAGTTGGTTGAATCTGTTGACGAGTCAGAAACTGTTGTCAATAGTCGTCCAGTTGAAGTCAATAGTGAGGTAGCCGAATCCGAACCGCAAATTGCCATTGCGAAAGAACGTCGTTCCATTGCCGACAAACCAGAGCCGATAGAAGATCTGCTGGCTCTAAACCTTGTTTTGTCGCCAATTCAAAATGGTACTCAGTTAGATCAATATGATTTAGCGTTAGCTGAAAAGTCGGCGAAAGAAACTCTTAGACGAGCTACCCAAAGCATGCGAGAGCAAATGAGCGATGCCGCTAACGTGTCTCGCCAATCAGAAAAAATGGCCGAAATCGCACTAAGGGTTTCTGGTGTGTCTTTGTCTGCTGGATCATTAGCTTGGTTACTACAAAGCGGTGGTCTTTTTGCCAGCGCGCTTTCGTCTATACCGACTTGGCAAGGTTTTGATCCTCTGCCAGTTTTATCCAAAAAAGGCAAATCTCGTAAATGGCGGTTTGGAAAACGTGCAAAATCGCAAAAGGCACTAGATGAGAAAGAGACTGTAGCAGGTCAAATACTCGACTCAGTAAAAAAAGCTCCTGCAATGGATAATCAGCAAGGGCGGGAAGGTTAATAATGACACCGGCAATAAGAATCAGTATCGGGATTGTAGCTGTGACGACAAGTTTGTTGTTTGCTGCAGATTGGGCATTGGATATTTTTCCAGACCCCTATGGACCAGCTCTAAAGGAACGTCAGGATTTATCTGAGTCATTAGCGATTCAGTATTCTTCGCTGATAACAGGTAAAAGGCTACCGGATATGCAGCTGTCTATGGAGTCCGTTGTTGATAAAATGCCTGATGTTTTATCGATGAGACTTGAAAAGTCGAGTGGAGAATCTATCGCCGAAACAGTTGAGCATGAAAAGCTTTGGACTATGCCTGAAGATGGTCTCTCTACACCAACGAATGTATTGATACCACTCTATCGCGGTACGGAACAATGGGGTGTGTTACAGGTAAAATTCGCTGAATTGCCATTTTCTGGTTTTCTTGGTTTATTGCGTACGCCATTGTATAAACTAATAGCAGTGATGGCGTGCTTTGGGTTCTTAGCCTACTTGCTCTACCTCTCCAGAACCCTGCGTTATCTAGACCCTAGCGCCGTGGTACCCAGCCGGGTTCGTGCTGCTTTGGATCAATTAGTGGAAGGCGTTTTTATTCTTGATGATGAGGGGCAGATTGTCTTGGTTAACTCATCATTTGCCAAACAGGTAGGTTTATCACCAGAAGCGCTAATGGGGTTAAATCCATCAAATTTGCCCTGGATACGTGAAGCCGAAGTCGAGCAAGCTAGTGAACCACCATGGGAAACAGCACTTCGCCTGGGTGAACGAAAAACTGACGAACGCATATTGCTTGATTCCAGCGAAGATGGGATTCGGGTATTTACGGCTAATGTATCGCCAATAACGGACGGAGCGGGTAAGCACCGTGGCGTGCTTGCAAGCTTTAACGATATCAGCGAATTAGAAAGAATGAATGCGGGTTTGAAGGAAACGCTACATAACCTTGAAGCCGCACACGAGGAAGTTCGACAAAAGAATGAAGAGCTTTTTCAACTTGCGACAGTTGACTCTCTAACAGGTTGCTTGAATCGTCGAGCCTTTTTTGAAAAGTTGGAACTAGAGTATGAGTTAGCTATGCGTGACAATACAGATCTGTCGGTTGTTATGGCGGATATAGATCACTTCAAGAAAATCAATGACGATTTTGGACACTCAACTGGCGATATTGTTATTAAAGAGATGGCTGAAACTTTGAAAGATGCTGTCGGAATCAATGACTTTGTCGGTCGATATGGCGGTGAGGAGTTCTGCATGGTGTTAGTCGGCACCGATGAGGAAAGAGCGATGGCGATCAGTAATCATGCCAGACTTGCTTTTGAAGAACTCTATGCGCACGAGGATAGTGTTACCCAGGGGCGAAGAGTTACCGCAAGTTTTGGTGTGTCGACTCTTAAATTTGGTTCAGACAGCGTTACCGAGATTCTCAATCAAGCCGATCTTGCTCTCTACCAATCAAAAGACACCAACCGTAATTGTGTAACTAGCTGGATTGAATTCCAGGTTGATCAGCGAAAGGCTAGCTAAAATGAATAACCCAGCTACGGATTTTGACGACACCCTTGCGGGCATCACTCACTTACTCAATACCCATAACAGTGAGATTCGTTTTATATCGGGTACGCGTATTTTTGCAGAAGGTGATGAGGGTGACTTCGCCTACATGATCGAGAAGGGCTACGTTGAAATCTCGACTATAGCTAATGGGCACAAAGAGGTTTTAGCCATACTGGGCGCCGGTGAGATTTTTGGCGAAATGGCGATACTGGATGGCCAGCCTCGCAGTGCTACGGCTATCTCAATGCGCGAGACAACAGTGATACCCATTGCCGGCGATCAGTTGTTGGACGAAGTCAGTCGTAGTAGCCCAATTACGCGGCTTATTATGATTAGCGCTATGAATCGACAACGCGCAATCCAGGACAAAAAGCACAGAGATGTAAATCAACTCGCAGAAAAAAAACAGTCGTCTATTCAAGAAGGCGCTCAAATAGAACTGGTTAGAGTAAATGCCGCTCAACAGCTTAAGCTCAGTTTGGAGATGGAAAAAGCCACGACTAAACAGGAATTTCAACTTGCTTTTCAACCTATTGCCTCCCTCGTCGATGGACGTATCGCCGGTTTTGAAGCCTTGGTACGCTGGCCGCGGAAGGACGGTGTGGTCGTTATGCCACAGGATTTTATTTCAGTAGCTGAACAGTCGGGTCTGATCGTTCCGCTAGGGGCGTGGATACTCGAAAATGCATTGCTCTCTCTGGCCATAATCGGACGACGACTAAGACAGCAGCATGGATCCGAACCTGAAGTATTTATGAGTGTTAATGTATCACCCAAACAGCTTGAAAACGAGGAAGACGTTGAAAGGCTTGCAACAATAATTGAAAAAGCGAACGTTAATCCAGCCTGTATAAAACTGGAAATAACAGAACAAGCCTTATTGCTCGACCCAAGGATGGCAACTATTGGTCTTGCCAGACTAAAAGCAACGGGCGCTAAAATTGCTATAGATGATTTTGGAACGGGCTATTCAAGCTTGAGTTATCTACATCGCTTTCCGCTTGATACGCTTAAGATAGATCGCTCATTTGTTCAAAGAATTGTCGAAGATCAAGGTCGGCAACGTGTGGTAGCCGCTATTATCAGCTTGGCTAGAGAACTCAATATGGATGTTGTAGCCGAAGGTGTCGAATTTGCGGACGAAGCAGATTGGTTGCGTTCGCAATCTTGTCGTTATGCACAGGGGTATCTGATTGCCAAGCCCGCACCATTTGCTACTGCGTTTGACTACCTGGATCGAAATATCGAATTTTAACCGGTATTTTGTCCTTTTTCGGTATAGACGGAATGTATTGCTTGATCAAAAGGGTAATATAATAGCTAGTGTTATCTATAAAAAAGCGATTCAACAATGTCTCTATTGGACAAACCAGTCTCGTTTCTAGCATCTTGCAACCCCGATCAATCTCGCAAGTTTTACGAAGATGTATTAAAGCTTAAGTGCTTAAGCGTGGACCCTTATGCGCTTGTATTTGATTGCGTGCGTACTACTTTGCGCATACAGATAGTTGATAACGTCCCCTACGTTGCTTATACAGTTCTTGGTTGGGAGGTCGACGATATCGAGCAATGTGTAAAAAGGCTATCAAGTGATGGTGTTAAATTTGAAACGTTTGAAGGGCTTGTGCAAAATGATCTTGAAATATGGAGCTCACCGAGTGGTGCGAGCGTTGCCTGGTTTAAAGATCCTGACGGAAACATATTATCGCTAACACAACAATAGTCCAGCATATTTACCTCCGGTGCTTGGTACTAACAGACAACGTTCTAATTTTGCTTTTTTAGATTTTCTTCATCAGTGCCCTGATTATCTAAGGGTAATCCACTGTATGGACATAACCAATGGATAAATAAGTGGCGAGGAATGTAAATCTAGCTTAATAAAGAGACTAGATCAGAGAAGTCTTTTGCTATTAAGTCGGCCCCACTAGAGAGCAAGGAGTTGCCATGCCCCGGTGGGCAATGGCCGCCGCCGGTAAATCCGATTACTTTCATGCCAGCACGTTTGCCCGCGGTAACACCATTTGCGCTGTCTTCGATAACGACACAATCGCCAGGGCTTGTTTCCAGCTTACTGGCAGCATGTAAAAATAAATCTGGTGATGGTTTGCCTTTTTCAACCAGTTGAGTTGAAAATATATGTGGGCTAAACACATCATACAAACCGGTGTGTGTTAATTTATTGTTTAAAGAATTGATCGAGGAGCTAGAGGCCACACACTTATTGCAGTTTAACGCCTTGATGGCCTCTAAGGCACCTTCTATGGGGCGTAAATCCTCTTTCAATTTTCTCGTTATAGCGCTTTCCAAAGGGCTGAAGAAGTCATCGCTAAGCGGGCCGCCTGTCTTCTCAACCAATAAGGCCGTGGTATTGCTTATCCAGTCCTTAACCGGTATACCCATAAACTGATCTATATAGCTATCGATAGTAAAGCTAAGGCCGTGTTGCTCCAAGAATGCCATCTCTAATTCGACAAGCAAGGCTTCACTATCAACTAATACTCCGTCACAGTCGAATATTATTAGCTTCATCTGTTTGATTACACTTGATAACAGGCTCGCTATTCAGCAGCGGAGGATTTTGCCCAAAGATTGATATCCTGATCGCTAGCATGTTGATCAATTTCTTTAAGCTCGGCATCGGTAAATTCAAGATTTTTGACAGCGCCGCTACATTCGGTGATTTGCTCGGGTTTGGATGCACCGATTAGCGCTGTAGTGATTTCTTCATTTCTGAGTACCCAGGCAATAGCCATTTGAGCGAGGGTTTGCCCACGTTGTTCAGCAATGCCGTTTAGGGCTTGCAATGCTGCGAGCGATTTTTCATTGAGAAACTCGGGGCGTAGTGATTTGCCTTGCGAAGCGCGGCTGCCCTCGGGTACGCCGTTCAGGTATCGACTCGTGAGCATACCTTGAGCCAAGGGAGTAAATGCGATAGAACCGACACCGAGGTCTGTCAGAGTTTGTTTTAGCCCGTCAGTTTCTACCCAGCGATTAAACAGGTTGTAGCTGGGTTGATGAATGAGACAGGGCGTGCCAAGGTCATTGAGAATGGCAATTGCTTCGCGCGTTTTCGCAGAATTGTAGGAGGAAATGCCAACGTATAGAGCGCGTCCAGAGCGCACTATGTGATCAAGCGCGCCCATGGTTTCCTCGAGAGGGGTGTTTGGATCAAACCTGTGAGAATAGAATATGTCGACATAGTCGAGCCCAAGCCTTTTTAAACTTTGGTCACACGAGGCGATCAGGTATTTTCTAGAGCCCATCTCCCCATACGGGCCTGGCCACATATAGTATCCCGCCTTCGATGAAATAATCAGCTCGTCTCTGTATCCTGCAAAGTCGGACTTCAAGATGCGACCGAAGCTCTCCTCAGCCGAGCCCGCTGGTGGCCCATAATTGTTCGCCAGATCGAAATGAGTGATGCCCTGATCGAACGCAGTTCGACATAGTGCACGGTGTGTGTCTTCCGGTACATCAAATCCGAAATTGTGCCAAAGGCCGAATGACAGGGCCGGTAACTGCAGCCCCGAGTTGCCACAACGACGGTAAACCATCGAATCATAACGATTTTGACTGGGTATGTATGACATCAATGTTCCTCTAATCGCACTTGTGTTTATTGAGTAAGACAGTAGGTATCCTATCTTACAGCTACTATTAATCAAGTGTATGTTAAAGCAGTGTTAGCCGCCAATGGATGAAAATGCGTTAGATATCTCTGTAGAATATGTGCATTGCGCCTTAATCTGTAAAAGCGAATTGCTAATACTAGGCATAAATATTCGACTAACCAGGTTTACACAATCATGATTTTTGTTTATTGGGATTTTTTCGCATGAAACGGCTTACTGGAAAAACGGCGCTAATAACCGGTTCGGCGCGAGGAATAGGTAAAGCCTTTGCGCTTGCCTATGTACGTGAAGGTGCCCAAGTGTGTATCGCCGATGTTAATCTGGAAGCCGCCAAAAAAACCGCTGCAGAAATAGGAGAGCAAGCCGTGGCTGTACCTATGGATGTCACCAGTCAAGCCAGTATAGACGCGGCAATTGCTGAAACTATCCAAAAACTGGGTCAGATAGATATTTTGGTAAACAATGCAGCGTTATTCACAGCAGCACCGATAGTGGAGATTCAACGAGAGGACTATGAAAAGGTTTTTGCGGTTAATTTTTCCGGATCGCTGTTTACGCTGCAAGCCGTCGCCAAACACATGATCGAACGAGGCAAAGGTGGGAAGATCATCAATATGGCTAGTCAGGCAGGGCGCCGAGGTGAAGCTTTGGTTGCGGTTTATTGCGCTACTAAAGCCGCTATAATTTCTTTAACGCAATCTGCTGGCTTGGATCTCATAAAGCACGGTATTAACGTAAATGCTATTTCGCCCGGGGTTGTTGATGGTGAACACTGGGAAGGTGTCGATGCGTTTTTTGCCAAGTTTGAGAATAAAGCACCCGGTCAAAAGAAAAAAGAAGTGGGCAACGCTGTACCGTATGGACGAATGGGTGTAGCAGAAGACCTGACAGGAATGGCCGTATTTCTGGCATCAAATGACGCCGACTACGTGGTTGCTCAAACTTATAATGTGGATGGTGGCCAGTGGATGAGCTAGAACGTCTTTTTAGCGTTGAGATACTCTTTTAAGCAGCTCCGCTGTAATTGCCACTGTGCCCATGTCGCCTCCAAATTCCATAGGACGTAAGGCATTATCTACAAAGCCCTTATCCACTGCGTCCTCAATCAAGAGCGCAGCTTCTTGATAACGCGCGTCAGCAGTTTTTTCGGCTAAGTAGTCGAGCATCATCGCACCGGAGAGTATCGCAGCCAGTGGATTGGCCTTGTCTTGACCCATGATGTCTGGTGCCGAACCATGCGCTCCTTGAAACAAGCCGTGATCGTCGCCGATTTCAGCGCAAGCTGCCATTCCCATTCCACCCACTAAGCCGCCAGCCAGATCGCTCAGAATGTCTCCGAACATGTTTTCCATGACCATAACGTCGTAGTCCCAGGGGTTACGAACAAGGCATAAAGCCTGAGCGTCAACATAGTTGTAGCCGGTATCAACTCCTGGATACTCTGCGCTTATCTCATCAAATATTTTTCTAAAAAAAGCCATGGATTTGAAAACATTGGCTTTGTCCACACAAGTCAGTGTGCCAAGTTTTCCGCGCGCTTTGCGTCGCTCTGCTAATCGAAAACCGAAACGGTGTAGTTTTTCTGTGGTGTCGCGCGTGATACGCATCGTATCTCTTACCTCAGTATCGCCCACCGTTTCTCCACCGCCGTTGGCAGCGGCAGAAAAGAACAGGCCTTCGGTGGACTCTCGAAGTATGATCATATCGATGTTTGCGGCGCGAGGATCAGCAAGGCGCTGCGGCGCGTTTGGATAGGCTTTTACCGGACGGACGCCCGCGTAAAGGCCTAAATTGTCGCGCAAACGCAAGTGTGGGCTGATCTCAGTTCCGTCACTATGCCGAATAGACGGAAGACCAATGGCACCTAAAAAAATCGCATCTGCCTGGCTGGCACGTTCTTCGCCGTCTGGCTCGATATCATGTGCAGTTTCGGCAAAATATCCTGCACCCGCGTGAATGAGATCGTAGTTTAGCGGTGCCGCACCACATTGTTTTATAGCAGCATCGACGACAGACGTTGTAGCCTCGGTGACATCTTGTCCGATGCCGTCTCCAGGGATCAGCGCTATGCTTGTTTGTTGATTCATGTTGTTCGGATTGCTAAAGCTAACTAATTTAGGCGTTCTTTCTAATTGTTTTTCTGTGGTTTGGGGCTGTAACGCTGTTTCTTGTTTGATAGTGCCCGTAATTCGTAGATCCTGTCAACTACACAACGGAAGCTTCTGCCAGCTAGTTACCCGATGATGCCCAGGTGCGTGCGATATGGCGTTGTCTTGAGCTTGTTTACCTAAAGCTTGGCTAACCAGGCAGAAATAAGAGGCCAAATTTCTTTTGCCGCATTGCGAGAGCTAATAATGCGTGAATGGCTGTAGTTTTCGAGAAAGCCTGTACTAAGCCCGCACTCTGTATATTTCTTGTTTGCACTGCCAATTTTATCGAATAAAGCTCGGCAACCTTCAGGTGGTGCGATAAACATATCGCCGGACCCGGAAAGCATTAATGTCGGGGTGGTATTTGCGGGTAGTGCGTTCAAATAATCGAACTCATCCTCCGCCAGCCAGTTTCCGGTCAAGCTCCATTCATACCATTGCGCCATCACAGGTCCAAATTCGTTTTCTGGCCCGAGTTTGAAGAACTTACCCGGCGCAAGCCCCAGCATACGAGTAACCAACCGCGATAGCCGGATGATTAGTCTATTCCTGGAGCTCGTCGCAGCTTTTGTAGTTTGACTGGCTACCGTGACTATTGCCTTGAGTGTTGCAGCGTATTCAGGTTTTCTCGCCAACAGCATGAGCGCGGCTAAGCCACCGCCGCTATGGCCTATCCAAATCAGCTTTTCGAGTGGATAGCGTTTTTTAAGAAAATTAATAGACGCTGCTGCGTCCTCGATACACATCTGCTCGAAGTTTGGCGCAATAGTAGGCTTGTCGCTGTATCCGTGACCTTGAAAGTCGAGTACCCAGCACTCGTAGCCAATATCGCTAAGATGCTGCGATAATCCGCGCATTGAGCGGTGATTAGAAAAGGTGCCGTGTGAAAGTATTATCGGGCCACGATGCCCCTTAGTGCCTGTAGCCGGTGATGGTGTTTGAGAGGGAAAATAGCTTAGTGCCAGTTGGGTTTCCGATCCATTTTTAATAAAGTGTACGTTCCCGTCTTTACTCATACGCTAGCTTCAACTAACACCGGAATTTCCTTAACAGAGAGCTTCTTCTGCTCGCGTATTTCTTCCAGGCGTAAGCTAGCGATAAGCGATTGAAGCATGGGTATATAATATTGTCCTTCGCCAGTAAATTGGATGGTGACATCATTAACAGAGACCCATTGACGTCGCTGAAGTTCGTTCCAGACTTCGTCGTAAGCACTCAGCAAACTTTCTTTAAATATGTGTTCGTAATTTATATGGTTTATCGACATCGTCTGCATAGATTGGAAAATCCAGGCTAGTTTTACGTCTTGGTGGTTGTACATAAAACCTCGACCCACCGGAAACTTTCCATCATCCAAGTCCTGGCAGTAGTCTTTTAACGAAGTCTGGTTCATGTATATCCAGCTTCTGTCATCCTCATTCACGCCGTTCGGATGGAAGTTAACAGCCGAGTAGCCGATACCACACACTTGGCGCGTTTTTTTGATTTCTCCTTGCTTCTGATCGACAAAATCATGCATGGAGTGCTCATAGTCGTAAGAGCCTTTTCTGACATCATCATCTGTGTCCGCTTTTCGGCTCCAGTCATAAACAGTGACTTGTTCGAATCCCTCTGAGGTCAGGTACTCATTGGCAATTCTATACATCTCAATATTCGTTTCGATAGTGGGCAATAAGGCGCGCTTTTTTGGCGATGCAAAATCACTTCTGCCAGCAACATTGAGTTCGTAGTGGGTTAGGTGGTGAATCCCCGCTGAAACTGCATCTTTGAGATCGGTCAGCATATTCTCTATGGTTTGCTCAGGCCAGCCGTAGATGAGGTCCATACTATTGGCCAGATTGTATTTGTGGCACAGCTCGATGGCGTCGAATACC
>JAHQVR010000263.1 GCA_019634245.1 Gammaproteobacteria bacterium | reverse complement strand
TCGGTCAATTGGTCTGGGTACTGTCATTGCGATAGCTGTCGTCGAAACTGTGCTTCTCCCGTAACGGCATTCTTTGGTGTACCTAACGGTTCATGGAGCTGGTCTGGCGTAACGCCTGGGGAGTATGCGCATTCAGGTCATGCTACCCGTTATTTTTGTAAAACATGTGGTACCCCACTGGCCTATGCATCCACTCGCTGGCCTAATGAAATTCACTTTTATGCGGCAAGCCTTGTCGACCCTACATCATTCACACCCAAGCAGCATTTTCACTATGGTGAACGCTTGCCATGGTTACGCCTGGAAGACGATCTTCCAAAGCATCACAGTAGCGCGGACGAGCTTCATTCCTCATAAGCAGGGGCTGATTATTGGGTCGTCAGGTGTAAAAACTGTTCGTTTGTGTACGTTACATTGTGACGAGATAACTTTCTAATCTGCGTGGCAATTTCAATTACAAATTAAACACCAAACGGGGAACTGCCGATTGTAACAACGAATTGCGGTAAGAGGTATTCAAAATGAGCGCGATAACGCAATCGTTTGTTCAAAAAAAATCGGCTACAAGTCTCATTTATCGTTTCATTGCTGCTTGGCTTCTATTGATTTGCTCAGCGTTTGGTGCAACAGCTAACGAAACGGAACCCTTTATTAGTGGTTACGATGTTGTGTCGTATTTTCGTGATACTGGTCCCTTAGAAGGCAGGCCGGATTTCTCCGCTCGACATAACTCACATAATCTGTGGTTTGCAACCCAGGAGAACCTTAACGACTTTCTTCTCGAGCCAGACAAGTATATGCCAGCCTACAACGGCTATTGTGCCTACGGTATGGTTTTCGGAATGATTTCCGAGGTCGACCCGCTGCAATACGACATTATCGATGGCGCTTTATACCTCCAGCTCGACAGTGGCACTAAACGGCGTTTCAATCGACGACTAAAACGTAATATCAAGAAAAGCAAGCGGGCATGGAACAAGCTCAGTGCTTCCGCGGAATAGTTATATGGGCATTCGATCTTAGGACATCTTATTAGCATGGTTAACACAGAACACTCTGCTGCTTTTGGATTATGTGGTGTTTTGCGTGTTCATTTTACTGTGACTATGAAATTCACATGAGTCGAGTCGACGATAATTCAGAAAAAGAAGGCGATGCTAAATCGTTTTTCAGCGTTATTGCGTTAAAGATAATCGTCGCAATTAGCGTATCTGTATTGTTATTGCAACTGGTGCTTGTCTATTTCATCGATCGCGAACTTTACCAACTAGAGTTAGCAAAAGTCCTGGAACAACAAACTAAATTCACTGAAGCCAGCGGAATGTATATGGCTGAGCTCATTGAGGAGAACGCTGAAGATAACATCTATTTGGTTCTTGGCTCGATTACGGCCAATCCGCTGATAGTGTCTGCACGTCTGGAATTTGCCAGTGGCGCGACTACTTTTGATGTTGGGGAAGAAGCTACATCGCTGGTTCACAGTATTGATATCAAAGATATTGATGACGATGATAACTTTATTACCGTTGGAACACTATCAACGTTTGCAACCACTGAGTATATCGATGAGTCTCGTAACGAGCGTCTGAAAGGCATCGTCGTATTCATGCTTATGGTATTTCTGGCGGTTTTTGTCGTGTCGGTAGTTATCGTGCAGCTCCTTGTCGGCATACCACTTAAGCGTATTACCAAAGCGATCAGCACTCAGTCGGTTGTGCCAGAGATTCGATGGAGCAGTCGTGATGAGATGGGTGCTGTTGTCACTCGATTGAATTATTTGCACGCAACTCTGCGAGAACAGTTAAGCGGGTTAAAGCAGGAACTCAGCGACAAGGAGCGTCGGGAAGCAGCTCGAATGAGAAATCTGGTAGACGCCAGTCTAGAAGGCATATTGATATTCAAAAACAACACCGTTGTTGACTTGAACGAGCCAATGTCACGCATGTTGGGTTTGTCTCGGGAATCGCTACTGAACGAAAAGGTGTCTTCTTTATTGAATCTGGATGAAACGTTGCTTGAGAGTCATCAGCAGGAGCAGACGGCTGGTGTTTCAGTCGCTGATGTTACAAGCGCTGATGCTATTGACGTTGAGGGTAAGGTTCTCGATAGCGGTACTATTGAGCCGATAACTGAGATAAACCTCATTCATGCCAGCGGCGAACAAATTCCTGTTGAAATTTACAAGCGCTCTCTGCTTGATCACCCAGGAGCCGATTCCGTTGCCGTAGTTCGAAATGTATCCGAGCGTAAAACAGCGGAACAAGCGATGTGGCGCATGGCTCACTTCGATAGCTTAACGAATCTGCCTAACCGGCGTTACTTTAATGACATCCTCGATCAATCGATTGAAATAGCGAAAGAACAAAACACCACTCTTACGGTTGCTTACGTCGATTTGGATAACTTCAAGTTTGTCAACGATTCCAGAGGGCACTCGGCCGGCGATCAGTTGCTGTGTGATGTTGCTGATAGCATCAGAGAAACGCTTGGCAGTGAAAAAATGTGTGCAAGGCTGGGTGGGGACGAGTTTGCCATATTAATCAATGAACAAGAAACCAATCGAAACGCCGCGGATATTCTCACTTCGGTGCTAAGTAACATTCTTGTCGGTAAGCTTAATCAAACGTGGAGTAATTTGGTCAGCATTAGTATTGGTGCCGCATCCTTGAGTGGCTCTGAACTGGACAGAGGCGAGCTACTATCGCGAGCCGATTTAGCCTTGTACAAGGCTAAAGATTCCGGCAGAGGAAAAATCTGTTTCTTCTCAGATACCTTAGATGTTCAACTAAAGCGAACCAGGAAAATAGTAGAGAAACTGGTTGGTGCGTTGGAAAATGATCATCTTGAATTGTATTTTCAACCACAGGTTACTTGTGATCGGATGATGCTAACGGGGTTTGAGGCCTTGCTTCGCTGGAATGACCCCGAGTTAGGGCAAGTGTCACCACCAGAAATTGTTGAAGTTGCAGAACAGGAAGGTATCGTTTCCCAATTAGGTCGCTGGGTTCTAAATAAGGCAATACAGGAAGCAACTCACTGGCCGCAACATGTTCGATTAGCCGTGAACTTGTCTCCTACTGAGCTGGCTGATGACAGTCTGCCCGACTATATCGATGCGCTTCTCGCTCAAACAGGATTTTCAGCTGATAGATTGGAAATAGAGATTACCGAGACTGCACTGGTATCTGACTATGGGCAGGCAGCTGCATTAATTTCCAGACTCAAAGACATGGGCGTTATGATCGCTCTGGATGATTTTGGTACCGGCTATTCCAGCTTGAGCATGTTGCAGGACTTTGCGATTGACAGAATCAAGATAGACCGTTCGTTTGTTAGTAACCTCAGCAGTGACGAAGGTAAATCATCAATTGTTGCCAGCATCATTGATTTGGGTTCAAGGCTTGGGCTTGATGTTATTGCCGAAGGAGTAGAAAGCGAACACGATATTTCAACTTTGTTGAAATTCGGCTGTATCGAGTGTCAGGGCTATCTCATTAGCCGACCTGTTCCCGCAGACCAGCTAACGAACATTGTTGCCGAATTTGTTATACAGAAGACGATTCAAACTGACTTTGGAAACCGTCGTTTAGCCGGTTAAATACTCGTACCAACCAAAAACGAAGCTAAGCTAAACTTGGCTGCTTGTTGGTAAGAGCGATCGTCTCATGCGGTCGAGAATGTCGAGACCCTGCATAGACAAATAATGTGGCAAGTCGATGAAGACCCAATTCTCCGCAAGCTTGTCTCCCTCTCTGCGATACACATCGACTACACGCATATCAGCCCGTGTTTCATTACCTGTTAATCCGAGAAAACCACCTTTTGCCGAGTTGGTTAAATTCGCCCAGCCGAAAAAACAGGCGTAGTTGCCTTCAGCAAAGCGTGCCACATGCCCATTAAAGACTTTGTCTTTTAAACCCTCCCGGAACGGGTACTGATGTTGTTTTTGGTAGCGGGTAATGGTGTAGGTTGAACCGATCCCCGTGGGGCCGTACCAGATCATGTCATCTGCCCAGCATTTTGCTAGTAGTTCCGGCGGGCAATTATCTTCACCGCTAATGTTCAATTGACGAAGGTCTTCAACCATTCGGTTGACCAATGCCATTGTTTCTACACCACTGTCAGTCGATTGCTCTTCATACAGCAAACCATCGTGAGTACGTGGCCCCGGGTGCATAAAGAACGCCCCGGTTTGCGGCGGTAACGGGTATTGATCGGCTTGTTGCATGATGCCAATCAAGTCAAAGAAAAACGCACTATCGATTATCTTGTTGTTTGATATACACAGAAATTCGGCATACCGAATGAATACCATTTTCCCAG
Organism: Gammaproteobacteria bacterium; assembly: GCA_019634245.1. The sequence continues at coordinate 1,003 of JAHQVR010000263.1, read as the reverse complement.
TTGCTGGAATGTCTAAAAAGGGTTTGTCGAACAGGCCAAAAAAGTGGCCCATACTGCAGACCCATGTTGCGTCTGCTGTGCCGGTATCGTTTTCATCACTGCCATGCTCACCTGCATCGTTGTTGCCTGCGATAAACACATCATTTCGACGCTGCAGCGGTGAGAATGCTGTGCGTAATGGCTTCCAAAAGTTGTTCGCTATGGCAGATGCGCCGGTTTGTTCGTAAAAGGGGTGCATGCCTCGCCACAAACAATCATCGGCCAGATACTCACCCAGAACGTCCTCTATTTCCTCTGTCGCGGCTGAGTCCAGCGTCGCCTGATACGACAGCGCAATGTGCTTGGCATCTTGAATTGCAGACATGTCAACCCCTAAGCAAGGTACCACCAACCTGATTGGCAAAATAATCTTCGCAGTTGCCTTCTCGGTGCACATCGGCTGTAGCGCAGTGCAAGCCTCCACCAAACGGGTATGCATCTCTGAACGGCACCGGAATAACGTTCATGCCGAGCTTGTCCATTTGATCCATTTGTGATGTCTCAGAGGCTTCCACAACGACTGTTTTATGATCAAGCACAAGACAATTCATTGATAGCCAGATACTCGAGTAACACAACGGCGGAGGACTGTTGTGCGATGGAGGAGCCGCATCAACAATCTCCCAGTCGTTCTTCTCGAATATCTTGCGCTGCGCTTCTGGCAAGCGACGATTCGGGTTGTTAATAATGAGTCCAGGTCGAAGCGGTACAAAGGTCGCGTCAATGTGGATTGGATAAGGGTCGCCAGGAAAATTAACCGCGTGCACACGATGATCGGGAAAGTGACGCTGTAACCATTCCATGCCACGGCGGTTAGTGGTTAAACCGTGCTGGCAAAACAGGTCTTTTCCAAGGCGCATAACGTCTGCAGCATCAAAAAGTGGTTCATGCTCAGTGGTGACAAAATCGAGTTTCGCTGTGCGATCAAGTCGCTCGTCCAGCGTTATTTCATCAAAGTACCCCT
>JAHQVR010000262.1 GCA_019634245.1 Gammaproteobacteria bacterium | reverse complement strand
GGCTCGTAGCCATAATTGTTAATAAAGTTGGTGATGCCAGTTTTCAATTGATCGGCGTCTGGGTCTGCCAGTCGTTCCACATTGAAACCTGTTTTCGTTAGAACTTCTTCCACAGAGTCGAGTTCACCGGGAATACTGTTTAGTTGCGGCCAGGCGGAGTAACGGCTTGCTCCGACCAGCAACGCGTGACTTTCTCGGTAGAGCGATAAAGGCTCATTACTGTCTCCTGTGACAGCTTTGAGCATGGTGCGGTGTACCCCACGACTGTCACTTTTGGAGTCTGAATCGTCTGAGGCCACCGTGCAAATCGGCACTAACAAAATCGTCAGTGCCGATAACAGTAGACCAAACTGATTCATTTTATAACCGGCAATAAATCGCTAAAAAGCGAATCTAAGCCCAGCGGTCGTTGAGAATTCGTTGAGGTCATCCAGGTCCATTAGTGAACGAACTTCGCCAAACAGCTGTAGTCCATTAGTAAACACCGCCGATGCGCCAATACCCATGGTGTAGTAGGTGCGGTCGGGGTTGTCAGTGACAATGACCAATGGAATGTTGCGAGGATCGTGAACATAGGTGGATACGATCTGTCGGCTGTCGTCCAAAAATTCGTGGATCATTTCAACGTTAAACTGAGGTGATACGATGGCCTTGGTACCACTGTAGGTGCCTACCAGGCGAAATCCGAACCCGGTGGTTAGCGAGTCGATGTCTTGAGATTCTACGCGCAGTTTCAAGGCCGATTCTCCCTCTTCTTCGTATCCGTCCATCGCTACTCCTAGATAAGACACTCGACCGTAGGGCGCAAAGCTCAATGCACCCGATCGAATTTCCATCCCGCCACCGAGACTAATGCGGCCAGCTGTACTGTCGGTGTTGCCAGTCACGGTGGCATTCGCTCCATCATTGCCTTCAGCGGCGTCGTCTGCAGAAGGCACTATGATGCGCCGATCCATATCATAGCTACCCGCACCAAAGCCTGCGACCACATCTATGTATCCCACATCGTTGAACCACATGCCATAGGCGGACACATTGGTTTGTGTGGCATCCATGCTGCCACCTGAGACGTTGTCGGTGATCGTAAAGTCAGTGACTGAACTTGAAAAGCCTAAATTGATACCCGCCAAAAAGCTGTTGGTAAACAGGTAATCAATTCCAAGAGATATGCCACCCGTATCAGAGCTGAAACCATCTTCGCGCTCAGTGCCGGTTTTGCGGGCTGAAGCACCCAAAGCGTTAATATAAAAGCCTAGAGGACTGGACAAGCCAGGATCGTCCGCTGCAGCTGCTCCACCCGATTCTGCCAGTGCAAATTCTTCAGGAAGAGAAGCGAGGATAATAGAGTTGCTGCCTTGAATATTCGCACTACTCACTTGAAGTGTGGAAGCGCGAGACAGGATACCTGCCAGACGGCGTCCGACGATGTTAGATTGTCCAGCGACCGATTCGGTGGCCAAACTACCAGCGGCAGCGACTTCTTCGGCGGCTACGTTTTGTAACGCAGCAGCTAGTTGTTGTTCATTAATGCCTAGATCTTTAGCCGTTGGTCCGTCGTTGCCGGCGAGTGAATTCGCTGTGTGCACCATTTCACCACAGGCATCGAAGAGCGCTTGCTGCTGGGCGACATCTTCTCGCGTTGTGTCGAACTCGCCATTGGCGGCTCCTGTCGCTAGAAACTGTCCGCAGACCGATTGAATAGCATCACCGGTTCTTTGTTGTTGTTCAGTTAAGCCATCTACGCTTCCCAGTGTAGTAGTAGGGTCATAGGCTTGAACAGCAGGCATGCAGAGGAACCAAGCACCAGCAACACAGAGGCTGGTTTTAAATGGTCTAAAATTGCTGAGTTTCGACTTGGTGCTGAGTTTCATCATGGTTTAAAAAGCTTCCCTGTAGTGGTTTGAACGTTTGCGCTCAGTTTTAACTGAATACATGGTTAATGAATGGATACATCAGGTTCGGCGTCGGTCGAAAGGTAAGACTCAACCACATCGCTTCGGCCCACCTGGCGATCTAACGGAATAAATAGAAACTCGCCATTTTCATGGCCGGCATAGCGCAGTGGTGCATATTGAGGGAGCGCTGCTTGATCGGAAGGGAGCGATACCGAACTTAATGAGTTTCGAATTTTGATGAAAAGATCGTGCGCCATAATTACTTCATCATCTGACGACGAGAGTGCTTGGAGAAAACTGGAACCAAACACTGAATGATCGCTATTCTGCAGGCTGTCCACAAACGGGCGAGTTGCACCAGAGGTCAATACGGTTCGAACTTTAGATTGCGCGACTAGGTCGTAGAATCGCAGCCGCTCATCAGCATCCATATCATCGCTGATTCTAACCAGTGACGATCTTGACAACGTACCTGAAAACACAGAATCTGCCACTACGATGACGTGTTTTGCTGACATGGAGTCGATAATCGATGTAACCGAGGCGTTCGACACCCAAGAGTTTTTATCCGCCGGGTCGGCATCGGTTGGCAACCAATACCCCTTGCCTCTGCCAATTTCGCCATGGCCGGAGTAATAGATCAGCAGATTGTCGTTACGTGTTAACTCATCGCGTTTTCTGTTTAGAGCAGCCAGAATATCGTACCGGTCTGCATCCACCAGCAGTTCAGCTTGAAACCCATATTGCTGTTCCAGAATCTTAGCTATAGCTGTGGCATCAGATACGGCTGTATCGATGGTGGGCATCTGTTGATACTTACTATTGCCAATCACCAACGCGTGATAGCTACCAAAATTCAACTGACTGACATCCACGCGAATGGATCGCGTGGCGTCTGGGTTGGAATTTTCCTCATAAAGCTGCACTTCTACTGCGGCACGAAGGCCAGCACTGTCCACGGCGGCTAGCTCTAGTCTATTGGAATCGGTAGTAGATGCAGTATGTTGAAAAATCCCCTTATCGCTGACGGTTTGTTGGTTGCCATTGATTCGGAATGAAAGTAGGTCGTTTTGGTGGGACACGCGGCCTATCAGATCTACTCCACTTTGGGTGGGGTAAACCGGTATTGCCATGGCACCGTTTTTCACCCTGACTGCAGGGTCGATGATTTCTATCGTAGGGCCTTCGGTGACCACACTTGAAATTTCTTCGATAGAGGGCCCTGACTTAACCGCTTGCTCCTTGGATACTTCTTTCTGTAGTGTTTCTACTTTCTGTTGTTGAGTTTCGATCAAGCTTCGACGCGACTGAAGCTGTTGTTCCAATCTTGATAATTTTTCAATGGAGCTTTGTTCGCCAGCTTCCCGTTCTCGTTCGGATACTTCAAGTTCAGCTTGTGCTACCGCGAGCTCGGCCTGTAACCGAGATATTTCAGCCGTAAGCTGACTTTCGTTTTCAGCACTCTCCGTGTTTTTCTTCTCTTCTACGGCGGCTATCTCACTTTCCAAGGTGCTAATTTTGCTTTGTTGCTGCTGCAGGCGAGATTCCAGACCTGTATTAGTACGCCCCAAAGTCGCTATCTGTTTTTGATAGTCTTCGTCTTTGGCTTGTAAGGCCGACTGCAGCTCGGCCAACGCTTGTCTGCTCGTTTCAAGATCTAGAATTAGCGACGTCTCTCGAGCTTCAGCAACGGTCAACTCTGATTCTAGTTGCGACGATTCCTGAGTTTGTTGGGCCTCTAGCTGCTCAATCTGCTGCTGCAAATTGTCTCTGGATTGGACAGTGTTGGCGAGTTTGGCTTCTAGTTCGAGTAGTTGCGTCGCATTGTCGTTATTACCTGAGTTTTTAGTGGCCGCAATCTCGGATTCAAGTGAATCCATGAGTTTGGTCTGTTGCGCCAGTTCGTCTTCTGTTTCGTAAAGTTGCTTGGTAACTCCTGACATTTTTTTTCTAAGTTCACTGGTTTGCTGCTGCTGCTGCTCGAGAGCAGCAATAATGTCCGAGCTTTCCGACTCAGAGGCAGCCAATTGGTCTTTCAGGGACTCTATTTCATTTAAAAGAGCGCCTACTTCTGCGGAGTTATTTGAATCAGATGAAGTGCTCGCACTGCCACGTGAACTTTGCTGGGATAGTTCTGTTCGAATGGACGCAGCCTCTTGTTCAAGGGAGCTGTACTCGTCCTGTAGTTGCGCAAAGGCCTGCTGCTCACTTTGCAATTGAGCATTGGCTTGCTCTACCTGGGCTCTAAGCACAGGCAATTCTGCGTCCTGTTTTTTTCTATTGGCAATCTGTACTGATGTGAGGTATTCCAATTCACCGTCAGTGAAACCGGCGGCTTGGCGATAGTAATTCATCGCGGTGACCATGTTCTGTTCTACCCCGAGCCCACTTTCATACAGGTAGCCCAAATTTATCAGTGCGCGGGAGTAACCTTGGTCAGCTGCCCGCGTATACCATTGGGCAGCAATCAGAGGGTCTGCGACTTGGCCTAGACCTTTTTCAAAAATTTCCCCGACAAAAGTTTGTGCTTCAGGGTCTCCAGATTCCGCTTTTGGTAGCCACACTTTCAGTGAGGTGGCAAAGTTGGCTCGGTCGTAGGATACATATTCTCCGCCTCTTATTTCACACTCAGAGGCACTGACTCGGGTAGGCCGGCGGGGCGTCATGAAAGTGATACTTCTACCCAAACGACGTAATTGTCCCGGTAGCAGACAGTCCACAACAAGCAATCGATCAGGGTCGCGGCCCGCTGAAGATGCCGCATCCGCGGGCAGTCGCTCAGGCGTGCTGCACGCCGATGCGATCAGTACCGCTGATAATGCGAAGCTATATAAGGTGGCTCGTTTCATCACGTTTGTCAGTGCTGCTGCATTGGTGCCTCAGCGGTTAATTTCCCAAGGTTGGCTGTTAACTATCTGAAATGAAACCTAACACGAGCAAACCACCCAAACAATAACCCTCAAGGGGGCTGATTTTAATTGCCAAACGTCACGATGAAAGCGTTCGACCGATTCTGCATTAGAACAAATATTTAAGGCTGTGGATGTTCTATTAATGGCTGGGGAGGGTGATAATTAATCTTTAGTCTAGTGTGAAGCTCAAAGGCTAACCGTTAGGTTAGTTAAGGCATACAAATGCGATTCTTTATTAACCTTGGTTCAGCCTCTGTAAGCTCACACCTGTCTACCCGCAGCTCGTATCGGGCAACCTGGGATTTAGTTCTTCGATAAAAATGGTGGGTCGAAGCCGCATGAGACGGCGCTTTTGAAAAAAAATAAAATATTTTTGGCTTCATTAAAACTTTTTGAATTCCACCGCATTAGTCCAGGCAAGAGGGGGAAATGGCCCATCAGGATCACTTCTAGACCTTCTTAACTTTTAACTAATTGATTAACAAATACTGGAGTAATGACAATGAGCAAGCAACTTTTAACAGCAGCCGTTTTCGCCCTTGGTGCTTTGACTGGAACAGCCGCGGTAGCCGGTGGTAGTGGGTACGGCAGCAACATCGGTGGAGATGCTGCGCTGACCGTTGAGATTCGCAATGTGTTATGTGTCGCTGGCGGCGATAACAACAAATGTAGCGTCCGCGCTAGCACAGTGGATAACAGCGACATACACGGCAATGTAAATGCCTATGTATACGCTCAAGAAGCGACTGCCAAGGCAGAAGGCTCTTCAAACAAAGCAAAAATCAACATGGCCGTTGTTAAAGACAGCCGAGTGGGTGGAAACGCCACTTTGACTGTACTGACCCATAGCGTTACCGCTTTGGCTTCTGGTAACCACAACAAGGCTAAGATTGATCTGGCTGTCATCAAGTAATGATGAACTTATGACTAGCCAGGTAGCAGGAGGTGCTTGGCTAGTTCAGTTTTAGACGCCTTGAATCGTGAATACTTACCTTACACACACTGCAGATGCACAGTTAACTGGTTTCAAAAAACCTCTGATTTCATCTGGACTCTGGAGAAAACACACAATCTCATCGACCGAGGCTCCAAGTACCTTCGTCGATGCTTATTTAGCAGCTTTAGATAAGGTATGTATGGGTTTGTGCCATGTGACTCGTAGCGGGTACGTGGTTCACGCCAACAAAGCTGCGATAGAGCTTATTGATCGAAGTCCTCTCGTGGGGATCACATCGAAGAATTGCCTGACATTCAAGGATCGACAGCTATCAATGAGCGTGCAATCGGGCATTGCGGAGGCGCAAAAAAGTGATAGTGACGATGTAAAGTCTATAAACGCCTTTTTATGTGGTGGTCTGGCCGGTTGCTCAAACAGCCGGCTTATAGTGGAAATATCGGCAACCCGAAAGGCACTTCGAAAAGTAACGGATTTGCTCGGTGAGGTTCTGGTGAGCCTTACCGATCCGGATTCTGTGCATGCATTATCCACCGAAAGAATAGGGATACTCTACAAACTCTCACCCGCTGAAAAAGAAGTATGCACGCTTTATGTGTCAGG
>JAHQVR010000261.1 GCA_019634245.1 Gammaproteobacteria bacterium | reverse complement strand
CTGTGGTTCGGGCTCTGGTTCGGGCTCTGGTTCGGGCTCTGGTTCGGGCTCTGGTTCGGGCTCTGGTTCAGTTGCTGGCTGGTTTCCCCCAATGGGAGACACTAGCGGCTGCTCCGATATCGCAATCTGAACTACCGAATCCTCGCTACTTTGGATACCCAAAACCCGACGCGACTCGGTATAGACCCACCAAACCACGGAAAGGTGCAACACCACGGACAGGCTCAAGGCAATCAACCAACGAAATCGTGATGTGAGCACTCGACAAGGCAGACCTGGAGAAGACAGACAACTGATTCTAAGCCAATCGCCACTGCTTAACACGGTGGAACTGTTCAGCCTCTGCTGGCTGCACACAGAGTGCGATCCGATCTAACACCGGTGCCTCGCAGACTAGGGTTTGATAATACGATTTAGCCCAATCCAGATAGGACAGCCTTGATTCTGATCTATCTTCCAGTTTTGACGAAAGCGTCATATGAAAGCTGTATTGATCTGCCACGTACGGATATCCATATTCCCGTAAGTGTTCTCTTTGGCGCTGACTGAGCTGATCAGGTTTTCGCCGAGCGATCTCTTGATCGCTTAACGGTTCACGACAAGGTTCCAGAGCGAGAACACAATCGAGCGCGAGTGCCGACACACGTTGATGAGCAGCACCACTGGACGACGGTTGTATAACCGCTGTCTCTGTTGGCAAAGCCAGAGCACAAAAACCTCTGTAGTTCAAGACATCTAGCCCAATTAGCGGAATACTGCTATGCCGCTTAGCAATCTGGCCACAAATTGAAAAAAGTTGATCCTCCGAGACACCCTTGGCGATTCTAAATGGGGCTTTAAGCGTGGCATGAAACCCGTAAACCTGAGCCTTTTGAATCAGAGCTACACGTTGTGGATGGTCTTGTGCAGGAGCAGCAATAGTTTGGCCGGTTGCCGATCTTTGCAGAATCGATTGGCCAAATTCAGCTAAGGAACACTGGTCATCAGGAACAAAATAAACAGCGTAACGTAATGTCATGCGACCCGATGGCCAGAAACATAAACACTGCGAACGCACGGACAACCATTCACTAGTCGCACTCGAATCAAATCGGCACGTTTACCCTCAGCAATCACACCTCGATCAGTTAAACCGACCATGCTCGCCGTATTCGCAGTCACCAATTTTGTTGCCTCTGGCAGCGACCACTGCTTCTGTTCAACTAGCTGGAACACAGCTTGAAGTAAGCTCGCTGGCACATAGTCAGATGACAACCCATCGAGCAGAGCCCTATCGAGCAATTCATGCATATTGACATTACCCGAATGAGATCCTCCACGAACCACATTCGGCGCTCCACCGAGAGTAAACATACCGGCCTTCTTTGCTGCACTAGCCGCCTCCAACGAGCAGGGAAATTCACTAATCGAAACCTTGTCAGCAACGGCCTCCTCAATATGTTCAAGCGTTGTATCATCGTGGCTGGCCAGCGTCAGCTCTCGATTCTTAAGATAGGACAAAACGGCTCGACGGTTTTGCGGAACGTGCTGATTGCCCGCCTCGATGCGTAGCTGAATCATTGTCTCAACTTCTTCGGCCGATCGAATACCCCGACTGCTGTGACGTCGAAGAGCATCAATATCCTGCCATTGACGTTGCCCTGGCGTGTGATCCATTAGCGAGATTAATTTAAGCAAGGGGAAATCAGCGTGATTGGATAATAAATCCATCAACCCTGGATCGGTCAGCTCCAATCGCAAGTGCAGCAAATGATGCGCTCTAAGCATCCCGCTATCCACAGCCTCTGCTAACGCTGAAAGCATCTTTGGAAACAATTTAGCGTGTGGAAGTTGCTCGCCTTGAATTGCACCCAACCGTAGCGAATCAAACACGGTAGTGATACCTGAACAAGCCACTTCTGCATCGTGTGTCACTACGGATGCAAACATGTTAGGCCAGATGGCAGCAGGCCGAGGCACGATATGACGCTCTAGATTGTCGGTATGCAATTCGACAATACCCGGCATCAAATAGTCACCTTCGCAATCCTCTCCTGCGGAATGATCTCCAGATGAAATTGACCGGATAATCCCATCATCGACGTTCACGGAACCGTCAACAATTTCTTCACTGAGAACGAGCTTTGCGTTTTTTAGTACAAAAGACACTAAGCCAGATCTCCTATCGGCGGTTCAGTATTGTGGCTCAAAGCTTTTGACTCCACTTCGCTATCTTGTCGTTTATCCTCATTCGTTCGGAGTTTAGATTGGATAAGCGACTTTGATAGTAGTCAATTTCTCGTCGTAGCTGCTTAGGCACCGGTTGATCAGCCCCTAATCGAGCTCTCTCATCTCGAGCCTCATCCAACTGATCCTTGACTTGATCCCGCTCTATTTCCAAATCGTCCAGCTTTATTCGTAGAGCAGTGACATAGTTTTCCAAAAAACCATACTCAAGCTCTTCAGGACAAACGCCACGGTACTCATCATTGTTTCGGCCAACGCGTGAACCATTTTGTGGAGTACAGTATTCAAGGACACCGGCTTGATGCCCCTTCTGATACGCAATGGCATCAGGAGTCACATCGACTTTGGCGCAGGTTTTAGCATGGCTCTCTAGCCGATCAGTGGTGTATCCCTGTTTACCGTCTTTAAACCCAATGGTCTGCCAATCTCCGCGCACGCAATCCTTTTTACTGATCGTGCTGCAAGCCGAGACGCCTATAGAAAGTGCCAGAATGAAGACTAATCGTGTCCGTGCTGCCATAGTTATGCGCAACTGCTGCTTAAACCCAATATTGTAGGCGTCTTACTAAGAATTTATAGGCGAGTTAACCACCCATGACGGTCTTCGCTATGCCCCCATTGAATGGCATTTAGTTCCTCGCGCAGCTGACGAATTTTAGGTCCAGGCTTACCGGAGCCCACAGCGACCTCCTTACCGTCATGGATATAGGTACCAACGGCGGTCAGCACCGCAGCAGTACCCGCCAAACCGGCCTCACACTCAGGGTTTGCTGCTCGATCGATCAATTCTTCAATGGTGATATCCCGTTCACTCACCTTCATCTGACAATCTTTTGCCAATGTGAGTATGGAATCTCGAGTTACTCCATGTAAGAAAGATTCGTCGAGTGCTTTGGTAATAACCTCATCGCCGTCGATGACAATAAAATTGGCAGCACCTGTTTCCTGAGCGGCACCATCCGGGCAGAATAAAACTTGATCGGCATTGTGTTTTTCTTTAGCCGCTAAAATATGTTTCAGTGCACTTGCGTAGTTGCCACCGCCTTTGACCATGCCATGATCGTGTCCACAGCGCGCGCCTTTGTCATCGAGCAACAGACGCAAGCACACTTCGCCGCCAGTGAAATAATCGCCAACGGGCGAAAGAAGCACGTACATCAATGAGGTAGCAGAAGGCGCTGCCGCCTTACCGATAGCAGGCTCCAAACCGATGTGAGTGGGCCGGAGATAGGCCGATGATGGGGGCATCGGAACATCAGCTTTGAATTTCGCCACCACATCGATAATCATCTGTGATGCCATCTCTGCATCCACCGGTGGCAAGTGCAACAACTGGGAACTTTGTTGAAATCGCGCCACATTCTTTTTCATGCGAAAAATATTTACAGAATCATCTTCATGTCGAAAGCCTTTCAACCCCTCAAAACACGTGCTCGCATAGTGCAACACATGAGCTCCGGGATGCATGGAGATAGAATCACTGGGTTCCATGGAGATGCCACTCCACGCACCATCAGCGTATCGAGCCACAGTCATTTCAGGCATAAATACCGTGCCAAAATCAGATGCCATAGTCGTTCCTGTTGTTTTTCGCTGTAAAGATATAGTGAAACTGGCCAAGAAATAACGCAGTCACAACAGCAGTTCACCGTTCAAATACGCCTTTGCCTCGGCACTTCGAGGGTGTGTAAAGAATTCAGCCGCCTGCCCTCTCTCTAACACCCTTCCATGGTGCAGGAGTATGACCTCTTCGGCAAGCCTTCGAACCTGCCCCAAGTCATGACTAACGAGCACAATCTTCATTCCATCGCTAATGGCCTCTTTCAGCATCTGTTCAATGGGAAGCGTACTACTCGGATCGATGCTGGCGGTAGGCTCATCCAAAAACAGCATCTGAGGCCGAAGCGCTAGAGCCCTTGCAAGCGCTAAACGTTGCTGCTCGCCACCCGAGAGCACACCGGCGTGCGCTTTCACCAACTTGCCCAAGCCTGCGGTGTCCAGAGCCGCGCGCGCGCGCGCCTGCGCTTGCTCACGAGGAATGTTCGCCGCTTTCAAGGCATAAAGCACATTGTCTAATACACTGCGTGCCAGCAACACCGGCCGTTGTAGCAACAATCCAACCTGCAGCTGTCTGGCTTTATCCGGAGGATCCCTCCCCCAGGTCACCTGCCCGATATCGGGCTCTTGTAATCCGGCCAAGCAGCGGATTAGCAGAGATTTGCCAGCACCGTTTGGCCCAATGATCGCGACACAAGGGTTGTCTCCAAAACGGATTGAATCCAGCTGCAAAAGAGTTCGGCCTTTACGAATTATTTGGATGTCGGTCGCGGTCACCGGTAAAACACTATGAAAGGCCATGGGATCGCCTCTTCGACCAGTGACCGATCAACAACACCAATGAATTGGCCGTCACCGCTATGCATACCAACACAATGCCTAGCCCCAGCGCCAGCGATAAATTACCTCGTGAGGTTTCCAGTGCGATAGTCGTTGTCATTACTCGAGTAACGTGATTGATGTTTCCACCGACAATTATCACAGCTCCCACCTCTGCGACCGCCCGTCCGAAACCGGCCAGAAATGTGGTAATCAATTCGTAACGACCTTCCCATAAAACTGTCAGCAATCGCTGCCAACGGCTGATACCAAACAAGGACAACTGATCAGAGAGTTGAACGTGCAAAGTCTCAATATTTTGTCTAGTTAAGGCCGCCACAATAGGGGTAATTAAAAGTGTTTGAGCAAAAATCATCGCAGCCGGGGTGTAAAGCAACTGCAAAGGCCCAAACAATCCGCCACTGGTCAGCAGAAGATAGGCAATCAACCCAACCACTACGGGCGGCAGCCCCATAAGCGCCGTTAACACCGCCACGACCACACCACGAAATCTAAAGTTGCTGATGGCCAACCAGGCGCCTAGCGGCATTCCTAACAACGCAGCCAGCACGGTTGCACTACCACTGACCTTCAATGACAGAAGTATAATTTCCTGCAGCTCAGCATCGAACTCCAGCAGCAGCCGCAGTGCTGTGGCGACGCTCTCAGCAAATCCTTGCAAGGGGACCATCCAAAAGCTGCCTGTGCGTCAGTTTCTGTTTCACTGCATAAACACCTGTTAAAAAAATGAAATGGCCAACCACGCGTACGCCCAAATGATCAACATAACCAACACCGCCGCTGACCCCATATCTTTGGCTCTTCCGGAGAGTTCGTGCAACTCCTCACCAAAGCGATCTACCACCGCTTCAATGGCACTGTTCAGGAGTTCTACTACCAACACCAAAAGCGTCAGACTAATCAGAACCACACGTTCGACAACGGTGAAATCAACAACCAAGGCGATCGAGACAAACACCAATGCGAGCACACACTCCTGTCGAAAGGCTGCTTCACCAGCAAAGGCGGCGCGGAGGCCTTGTATAGAATAACCTGCCGCTTTCACAATACGCTTGATACCTGTGTTTTTTTCCATGATTCCAGCTCTATCTTGGCAAACAGCTGAACCATAGCAGGTCTGTGGAGAGCAAGGATGCGATACCGTACCAGTTGAGATCGGACGTCAAATCTGTTGGTGGCTGGTTAGCCCAAATCCAGCGCCAATCCGGACTGACAACTTGTTATCATGTCGGACATGTTCTCGCGCTTTTTAAACAGCGGCAAACGACACTTCAACAGCCTCAGTGAACAGGAGATATTGGCTCTAGCCATCTCCTCTGAGGAGGATGACGCCCGAATCTATCAGGCCTACGCAAATGGGCTGAGAGACGACTATCCAGCCTCAGCCGCGGTGTTCGAGGGCATGGTGCTTGAGGAAAATGAGCACCGTGCGCGACTAATCGATCTGCATAAAAAACGCTTTGGCGACACCATTCCACTGATCCGTCGCGAACATGTTCGGGGTTACTACGAGCGCAAACCCGACTGGTTGCTGCTACCCCTTTCGCTCGAAAAAACGCGTGACATGGCCCATGAAATGGAGGCTCAGGCCGAGCGGTTTTATCAATTGGCAGCCTCGCGCACCTCAGATGCCGATACCCGTAAATTACTCGGTGATTTAGCGTTAGCAGAAGCCGGTCATAGCACCACCGCTAGGGAACTGAGTGAAACGCTCACACCCGATAATGTAAAAGCGGAAGAGGATCAAACCGAACGGCGCCAGTTCATTCTCACCTATGTGCAGCCTGGTCTGGCTGGATTGATGGACGGATCTATTTCAACTCTTGCCCCTATCTTCGCCGCAGCCTTTGCCACTGGCGATACTTGGGCCACGTTCCTGATAGGCTTGTCCGCATCGATCGGCGCTGGGATTTCCATGGGATTTACCGAGGCGGCGCACGATGATGGGGTTATAAGCGGCCGAGGCTCACCGATAAAACGCGGCCTAGCCTCCGGTATCATGACAACCTTAGGTGGTTTGGGGCATACGTTGCCCTATCTAATCTCGGACTTTAAAACCGCCACCACCATTGCGGTACTACTGGTGTTTGTTGAGCTTTGGTTAATTACATGGATTCAGAACAGGTACATGGAAACACCGTGGGGCCGAGCGGTTTTTCAAGTTGTCCTAGGCGGATCCTTAGTCTTTGCTGCTGGCATATTAATCGGTAACGCCTGATCTACCCTTCAAACAATTTTGTCTAATTCGCCCGCAGGTGCCACCAGCACCCTCACCTTTGTTATCGCCAACGCCCGATGGTTGCTGGGAGGTTTGTGTCTTACTGTTTTCTCCAGCTTTGGTCAAACGTTCTATATATCTCTGTTTGCCGCGGAAATTCGGGCAGAATTCAGCCTAAGCCATGGCGATTTCGGCGGTCTGTATATGCTGGGCACCCTGGCCAGTGCGCTAACCCTGGTACTCATTGGCAAGGTAGCCGATCACTATACGGTGAAATGGCTAGGTATAGCGGTGTGCATCGCCTTAGCTATCGCTTGTGCCTTGATGTCCTTTTCACAGAGCTGGATTGGATTGCTATTCACTATTTTCACCCTGCGTTTGTTCGGCCAGGGCATGATGACGCATGTAGCGATGACAGCGATGGGACGATGGTACTCCCAAGAGCGTGGTCGAGCAGTGTCGATCACCACAGTGGGTCACCAAATCGGTGAGGGAATTCTGCCCTTGTTAGCTGTTTTTTTTGTGGGTTTGGTCGGCTGGCGATACACCTGGTTGTTAGCAAGCGCCAGTTTACTAATGATAGCGGCCCCACTACTTTTTGTTCTTATGCGCAGCGAGCGTACCCCCAGGGGGAAAAACTCGCAATCTGGTCAGCATCTATCCCGACAGTGGACGCGCGGCGAAGTATTACGCGATCGACTCTTTTGGGTTACCACAGCGGGAATACTCGCACCGGCTTTCATTGGCACCTCCTTCTTCTTTCATCAAGTGCACGTAGCCGATACTAAGCAATGGCCTCTCACCATTATCGCCTCTGGCTTTTCAGTAATGGCGCTCACAACATTGATTTTTGCCTTATCTGCAGGCTGGCTGATCGACCGGTTCAGCGCTAGACAGTTGTTGAGTATTCCTCTGATACCCCTCGGATTCGCCTGCTGGCTACTTAGCAGCTTCGATTCAGCGGGTGTACTGTTTGGTTTTATGTTTTTCCTTGGGCTGAGTTACGGTTTTTCGAGTTCGATATTTGGCGCACTCTGGCCAGAGGTGTATGGAGTAAAACATTTAGGGGCGATCCGATCGATGGTTATGGCGATGATGGTTTTTTCATCAGCGCTGGGGCCAGGAGTCACCGGTTGGCTTATTGATAGGGGTACGGCATTTGATACTCAATTATTGGTCATGGCTGGCTATTGCCTAGTGGGCGCACTAATTATGTCATTAGCCTCTCATCACTACCAAAGACGCCACGGTATACAAAGCGATAGCAATCCGGCAAAACCCTGATAGAGTAAGACACCGAGCCGATGTAACTACCTACCCAAATCCCTTATGAGCTCCACACTCGACATTAGTCAGGTCGCCGCCTCACTGATACCCAGCGACATTCGGTCAGTTGCTGAAATGGGTATGCAGATGGACGATGTCGTTGCATTGTGGTTTGGTGAATCCGCTTGGCCCTCGCCGGAGATTGCCGTAGAGGCTGCCCAAGCTGCGCTTGGGTCGAATGATCACTTTTATCAACCCAACAGTGGCAAACCTCAACTGCGTGAAGCCATCGCCCACTACTACCAGAAAATCTATCAATTGGATGTTTCGGTACCACAGATTTCGGTTACCGGCTCTGGCATGCAAGGTGTCATGCTCACTGCTCAAGCCATAGTAAACCCTGGCGATTCGGTGGTCGTACTCCAGCCGTCCTGGCCAAACCTCGGTGAAGCGTTTCGCTTGATGGGTGCAGCCGTTGTGCCATTTAGTTTGATCGAAAAAGAGCGTCAATGGTATCTACCGTTAGACGAACTACTCGCGCAGTTAACGCATCACACTCGAGCAGTGGTGGTAAATTCACCCAACAATCCCACCGGCTGGACAATGGATGCTAACGAGCAACAGATACTACTTGATCACTGCCGCGATCGAGGTATTTGGATCATCAGTGATGATGTCTACAGCCGACTCTATCCTCACTCCGACTTTGCTCCAACGTTTCTGTCATTGACTGAACCTGAGGATAAATTGATATCCATCAACAGCTTTTCCAAGGCATTTAGCATGACCGGTTGGCGTTTGGGCTGGATCGTGGCTCCAGCATCGCTCGAACCAACCTATGCCATGCTGAACGAGTTCAATATCGCCGGCCCAGCGGCGTTCATACAAACGGCAGGCGCTAGGGTATTGCAACATGGCGAAAGTGCTGTCTCCGTACTCAAACACAGGCTCGCTCATGCTCTAGAGCTCACCCAGTCCTTTCTAGCCGAGACACCTGGGGTTACGATGATTCAACCCACTGGGGCGTTTTACGCAATGTTACGCATACATGAAATGGAGAACAGCGTAGACACTGCCAAGGACCTGTTGTTGCAAAACCGCGTCGGTATGGCTCCTGGTGCTGCGTTTGGTCAATCCGCTGATGCGTATTTACGTATGTGTTACGCCCAACCAGATCATGTACTCATTGAAGCTTTGAATCGCTTTAAAAGCTACCTGCAGAATAAATCCTAGCTTGGAGTCGTAAAGTTCACTCAGGTGACCGGCGCCCGAATTCGATAATCAGGATTGTCCCATTGACGATGCTTGAACACTTGCCGCAATGCAGTGACACCTGCTATGACATCTTGTTCATTCATATATAAAGGAGTGATGGCAAATCGCATTATGTCCGGTGCACGAAAATCCCCAATCATCCCATGCTGGTGTATAAGGGCCTGTATTGCCGCATAGCCGTGTTCAAAACGAAAGCTCACCTGCGAACCTCGCTCGTCTGAATTCATCGGGCTGGCAAGCGTCAGCTCATCGATATGCTGGGTCACTTGGGCAATAAACAATTCGCTGAGTTCGACCGATCTGGCGCGTAATCGATCGATGCTGATCCCGTCCCAAACACCTAATGCCGCTTCGACCGCCGCGAAGCTCAGCACCGGTGGCGTGCCGATTCGCATCCGTTCAATTCCCGTTCCGGGAACATAACCAGATTCAAAATCGAACGGCTGTTGATGACCTAGCCACCCCGACAGAATCGGTTCAATTCCCGCTTGTTTTTGTTTTGACACGTACACAAAGGCGGGAGCTCCGGGGCCTGCATTTAAATACTTATAAGTACATCCGGCTGCGTAATCTACGCCCCACCTCTGTAATTCGACCTTCACAGCGCCAGCCGAGTGCGCCAAATCCCAAACTACGGGTATGCCTAAATCGCGACAACGAGCAGTAATGCGCTGCATGTTGTGCATGCGCCCGCTTCGATAATCCACGTGAGTTATCAATAGCGCGGCAACGGATTCGTCGAGGTTCGATTCAATGTCGGCTGGGTCGATTAACTTGAGAGTGTGATCGGTGTGTACATGTTTCAACAAGCCTTCTGCCATGTACAAATCCGTGGGAAAATTCCCAGTATCAGACAACACAATTTTCCTGGCTGGCTGCTCTTGCAAAGCCGCTGACAAAAGTTGAAAGATTTTGATCGACAGTGTATCTCCCATGGTGACTGTGCCCGGCTCAGCACCGATGAGAGCCCCTACCCGGTCGCCCAATAGAGTAGGTTGGTCCATCCAGTGGGCTCCCACCCAACCACGTATCAGCTGATCGGCCCACTCTTCTTCTACGACACAGCGCATCCGGTTGCGCACAGCCAGCGGTTGAGGTCCAAGCGAATTTCCATCGAAATAAAGCACATCGCTGGGCAAATAAAATAATGCTCGAGTGGCTTCAAACTCGGGATAAGCAGTCATCAACCGTTGGGTACCCAATGCTCATGTTGAAATGTGTTGCGCACCAAATGGTGTCGCTGTGCTCAATAAGTTTACAGACTTTTACCTGAGCCTATCAGGATGCACACTAATGGACGCTGCGCAGTGGTTGACCTCAAGGGTGGCTGGCGTATCATTATCGACAATTGCCATTCCACTCGCACGTTAACGAGAGAAACCCATGTTCCTACTAGCTAGCCTTATTCTGTTGTTTATTGTGATTTGGTTGTTTTTCAATGCGTTAAATGAAAAGCGCTGGGTAGATGCTCATAATCACGACGAAACGGTTGCCTCCGACCCAGGGCTATTGCCAGGGTTCACGGCCCTTACTGGCACGGGCGGAGGGCTCGACGATGCAAAAGCCCAGGCGGGTGAAAAACTTCAAGGAGCGTTGCAAAAAGCCAAGGCAGGATCAGCGAAGCTGAAAGAGCGTGCGGCTGACGAAAACGACGGACTTGGAAAAGCGGTCGCCCGAACCAAGGATGTTACTGGGAAAGCCAAAGAAAAATCGGTTGAGCTGGGCTCGACATTGGCCGAAAAAAGTGCTCCCATGCGCGAGAAAGTCGCTGAAAAAGGTGGCCCTTTGTGGGAAAAATTTTCCGCTAAAAGCGATGAGCTTTCTGGAAAAATCCGCGACAAACTCAGTTAAGCCTTCCGAAGTACGGCCCGGCTTCCTTTAACCCCAGAGAGCGATTGGCGCCGGGTTTAGTTCACTGCCTACAAACTGCATGGCTGGTGTTCGATCTTCTGCCAGCAGCAAAGGGCCATCAAGATCTACCACATCAGCACCCTGCGCTACTAGCAGCGCAGGTGCCATGGCAAGTGAGCTGCACACCATGCATCCGACCATCACTTGAAAGCCAGCTGCTTGGGCGTGGTCGCGTAATCGAAGTGCTTCCGTTAGACCACCCGTCTTATCCAGTTTGATATTCACCATATCGTATTTGCCACCTAGCTGATCCAGCGATTGGGTGTCATGACACGATTCATCAGCGCACACTGGTAACGGTCGATCACGCCCAGAAAGTGCAGAATCCGACGCGGCAGGCAGGGGCTGTTCAACCATACTGACACCCAGATCAAGCATCACTGGCGCAAGCTCGTCATAGGTCTGCGCGGTCCAGCCTTCATTGGCATCGACAATCAGTGTCGATTCCGGAGCACCTTCACGCACGGCCCGCAACCGTTCGATATCACCAGTGCCCCCAAGTTTGATTTTTAACAACGGACGGAACGCGTGTTCTGCGGCTGTAGCACGCATCTTATCGGGGGTTTCCAATGACAGTGTGTAGGCACTCACGACACTACTGGGCTCCGAAATTCCAGCGAGCCGCCAAACCGGCGTTTTGGATCTTTTTGCCTCTAAGTCCCAAAGAGCGCAATCAATGGCATTACGGGCAGCGCCTGCAGGCATCGCATTGATCAATTCGAGTCGGTCAATGCCATTTGCAAGATCACCGCGCATCGATTCTATTTGTTCCGACACACTGTCCAGAGTCTCTTCGTATCTGGCGTAGGGTAAGCATTCGCCCCACCCGCGATGGTCGCCATCGCGAAGTGTTACTGTGACCACTTCCGCGATGTCTCGCGAACCGCGCGAAATTGTGAAGGTTTGAGCTAGCCGAAATTGATCGGTTGTCAGGTGCAGTTCCACTAGGCAATCAATGCATCGGCAAGTCGATCGGCACCGTGACGAAATGGATCGATAGCAGGCATTCCCATGTCATCCTCGATGGATTTTAAACAATCGGCTGCCGAAGCTTCATCCAAAGCGGCGGTGTTTACTGAAATACCAATAGCTTTGCACGCCGGGTTAACCACATGCGCCAATTGTAGGGCCATCGAATTTAATTCTGACAGACTAGGCAAAGAATAATTCGGTAATCCCCGCATGTGCTGACGCGTTGGTTCGTGACACAGTATCAACGCATCGGGAGCTCCACCGTGAATTAACGCCAGAGTAACTCCACTGTATGAAGCATGAAACAAGCTCCCCTGACCTTCTATGATGTCCCAGTGATTGTCGTCATTGTCGGGCGATAACCACTCCACAGAGCCGGCCATAAAATCAGCAATGACCGCATCAAGAGGTACACCACCTCCCGTAATCAATATGCCTGTTTGTCCGGTTGCCCTGAATGTGGCGTTGATACTTTTCTTCTTAAGCGATTTTTCTAAGGCCAGTGCGGTATACATCTTACCCACAGAGCAGTCGGTACCCACGGCCAAACAACGTTTACCGCTGCGAGGCAGACCATTGGCAATGGGGTATTCTTGGTCGGGAACTCGCACATCTACCAAGGATCGGCCTAATTGATTCGCTAAGCGAGTTAAGCGAGGTTCGTCGCGCAGCAAATTGTGCAGTCCCGACGCGATATCCATACCCGCACGCAACGCCTCTTCAAACACATCGATCCATGAGTCGCTGATATAGCCACCACGATTGGCAACTCCTACGACTAACGTCTTCGCACCTTTGTCAACTGCTTGCTGAATGGTTAGGTCGGGCAACCCCAAGTCTGCTTGGCATTGTTCCATTCTATATTGACCGACGCTTTGTTCTGGCCTCCAATCTTTGATGCCTTGTGCGACCTTTGCACTGAGTGGATCCGCAGCATCGCCTAAAAATAACAGGTAAGGAGTCTTAAGCGCCATGGTTGTCTCTGATCAATTCCAATACGTTATGCGGCGCAATTCTAACACTGGCTGTTGCACACTTATGTGAGTCAAAGCGTCTTTAAATATTCAATGACGGCACTGCGGTCCGAATCACTTAACTGGTCACCAAAAAGATGACCTGAGTTACTGTATCCAGGGATGGTAGTATCGTAAATTCTTTTACGTTTTACACCCACTGCGGGCTTATCCTGGCCAGAATCAAGGACTCGATGGTGCCACCCGATGTTGTGTTGATCGAAACTGTTTGGGTCGTTCGCATCATCCACTTCATGCATCCAATAGGTCGGTCGCAATCGACTGTCTAATAATGCCCGTATCGTTGGCACTGAACCATTGTGTAAAAAGGGTGCGGTCGCCCAAACACCATCCAACGGTGGCGCAACATAACCGTTTGCTGGTACTGCTTGCGAAAGTTGACCGAAATAAGATTCATTAAACCATTGTGCATATGCCTTACCGTCGCTAATCGCGAAATCGATTAGGGTTGAATCCGTTCCTATGACTTCTATGTCCACCAACAGGTTGGGGTACGAAGATGGCTCTCCGTACCGACCGTGGCAGCCCGCACAATGCTCATTAAAAACGCCCTCACCCTGAGCGACTACATCAGACTCAGTTGGGAACGGATACGCAGGCGGTTCCAATGAACTTATGTACTTGCGAATATCGGGTGCATAGGCATCTATGAGTTCTAACTGCTCTATGCTATCGCTGCACAGCATGGCTGCCGCCATCATTATGCGCGCGTGATCTCCGCGACCCTCACCCATTGAAAACATCGCATGCTTTTTCTTCATTCGCCACCAAGGGGGCACACTGACGGGTGGCGTCTCAAAAGTGGGCAGAGGCAATAGAGGATCTTCAGACCAAGCGATCGTGTGCCGATCTCTATGAGCGATCAACGCCATTGTTAGACTATTAGCTGGGTTAACACCGACCGTTTTCGTTTTGAGATAGGGGGCTATTTTTGCAATACGATCGGCATACTTCTGCCATACACGCGTCTCTGGCTCGCCCTGAACAAAAAGCCCTACCTCTTCAACCCGGTCTGAAGCATTCTGCGTGAAATCAGCAAATTCATTCCCGAGCCCAATCACGAGCTCCCCAAACAATGTGCTGCCATGGCAGGCCAGACAATTGCTGCTTACTACCTCAACTCCCTCATCATTTGTCCACAAGGTAGCGTCATAAGAGAGCGTTGCAGCCTTCCCCGAACGACCAGGAACCGGAATAACCGCCGCCTCAGAGGTAACTCTTTGATAAACGCTCAACGGCAAACCGCAACTGACATAGGGTTCGTTGAGCAATGCTTGTTTGCCTAACCCAGCATCCCCGGGTCGCTGATCAGCTCTGGCAATGGGCCCTGGTGTAGCTATTTCTACGGTGTGCCTTTGATCGTTCGCCTCTGAAGACTCACCAGTACGATCACAGCCTCCTAACAAACACAAACCTACAAACGCTAAAACGCGCTGTGCGTGTAACCCACCAAAAGGCTCAGGCTCACTCATAAAGACGTAAGGGATTTTGCATCGATCGGAGCAGGGTTGAATAAAACGAACCCCTCCCCTGTGTGTGATCCAGAAATAATCACTGCACCTCGCCAAACCAGCCTACCGGTGACCGGCCACTCCTGCAGCTCCACGAGCGGTTGCAATCGAATGTCAATGTCTAATTCCTCCGACTGCAACTGCCATGAGGTCGGGTATAGATACCCACTGTGTTTGCTTCTTTGCTCATCTTTATCAATAAACCGTAAACCACTATGCTGCTCCACAGCAGCAGCCCCAATTCTGAAAATCATCGCGTTAACTGCAATGGGACCCTGATGATTTTTGCGCTTACGACGCGTGAGCTGCAGATCCCCGAAAGACTCCAAATGTAGCCAAGCTCTATCCAGCACCACAGCGCCTCCAGCGTCTGGAAGTGTTCCCCACGAGTGAGTTAACCAGCCCAAGGACCCGGCTCTTTGCCCTATCAGTCGGTACGAGATTGCTGATATCCCTGGACCATCCACTCGCAGTCCACAGTCTGCAGTCACAAACTCAGAACTGCCCCCCTCCCTGCGGGGTAGTTCGATTTGAGTGCTACAGCGTTCGGATCGGCTCAGCGTTAATGCCTGGTCCCTCACCCAGAGGTTGCCATCGGTTTGCGCACCGGCAAGATCATTCGCCACACGCTCCACAGCGACTGTGGTGTTAAACGTACCTGGCAAGTCTGTTACTGGTGAAGCACTACTTGCCGTCTGAGCCATCATGACATCACTAAAGGCCCAATCAGAGTTCACTGCAGGAGCATCGCCGATTCGCAGCCTGGAAAAAATCTGTTGATGGGCTTTTACTGACATAGGTGTTCTCTCTATCCACAACAGATCCCACTGTTCGCTGGGTTGGTGTAATTGAGGGAACGGAGAATGCGCACCTTGATCTGCACTGATCTGTGAGGCAGGAGGATTGTTGTTCTCACTCGTGAGTCGCTTCACAGCGATTTCCAAAATCGGCCAAAAATCGCTACCTTGCTTTGCATCAATTGATGGCCCAACCGATGGGGCGTCTTCGGAGCGATGACACGCACACACTAACAAAGCAACAAAGATGACTCCTATCTTCAATTGCCTTGTCATCGCACGCACATTAAAACGTACCAATACCAGTGAATTCCATGATTCGGTATTGTGGGGTTAACCACCATTGAGTCTTAGCATACGTCGTGTAGTCCGCCGAGTAGGTCTCGCTGGTTGTGTTATTCCATTGCGTGGCAAAATATTCCGTGGCGTCAGCGATTACACCACCGCTTGAATCACTGGTAAACAGAACATTACTTTCAAGATTAAAGTCATCGAGATTTCTTCTCGTATAGTTCCCCGAACCCAGCAGTAGCGCATGCCGGTCCGGTAGCTCGGCTATGAGCATTTTCCCATGACACTGTTCTCCCAATGTGACACACCAGCGAACATCGATTCCCGCCTCGTGAAGCTCCCTGGCCACCGGTTGATTGGGTACACCATTTTTACTCCGACCAAACGCATCTTTGTTGACATCCAACAATACGCGCACACTCGCTCCGCGACTATGCGCATCGATTAAACCATTAACGATATCTCTGTCGGACAAGTAGAACATCACCAAATCAATCCTGCTGCCCGGTTTCGCCTCGTCAAGCATCGCCAACGCCGCTTGTTGAATGGCAGATTCATTAACCACTCGAATCGTCTGCGGATGTTGGGTATCGGTGGTGAGCTCGGGAAAACCAGTTATGGATTCTCGCTGATCAACCCTGTTGGCCGCGTTCGGTGCCTGCACTACTGCCATGGCTGTCGGCCACTGAGTCACACTCTCTAATTCGTCACACAGCCTTAGCAAAGCCACCTCATTTTTCAATAAATCCCTGGCGGCCTCCCCGCCAAACTGCAGAGCGACATTTCTATGAGCACTGCTTCCATCGTGAGGGTTGGCCGACATGACTAACGCTTCTAACTCTGTATCGGAATCCGTGATCAGTAATTTTCTATGATTCGCCTTGAAATTCAGCAGAGCAAGATAACTGCGGATAGATACCCGGCCGGGTCCTAAAGGGTTGGGGAGCGTGTTTGCTTCAGAATTACCGAACGGCCGTATCAAGTATCTCCAAACACCTGAATACAACGGATTACTGTCTTGCAGTTGCGTTAGATCAGTCAGGACCACCGATATACCCGCAGCGGTTAGCGCATCGAAATAATGCGATGTCACACCCTCGTAGACGGTATTTACCGGGTCGCTGATCACCACAATCGTCATGTTGGGGTGAGCTGTTTTCTGCGTGATCAACGCCTGCGTGAGCTCTTCCGCTAAAGCACGATGAGTTTCGGGATCTGGCCCCTGCCAGTCGTTGAATAAGAACATATCCACCAATATGGCGGTTCGAGCCCGAGCTATTTGTGCCATCGCTGCATCAAATATACTCTGCGACAGAATTCTGTTGCCATTAGCGTCCAATGCACTCAAATCCCCGAGAAATTGAACCCTACGCGCCTCCTGGAGCTCTCCCTTGAGCCCCACGGCAGGCGGTGGCGGCGCCAATGCCGTGACCCCCAGGACTAGCAGAAGGTAGCTTAGCGCTGTCCAGAGCAGGCGATTTCTGGGGAGCCACCTACGCCGGCGCTTTGTGGCCTGTGCTTTTGAAGTCGATCGCATTGCGGGCAATAGAGGCATAAAAAGTAACAGTTTATTAAAACAACGTCACATATAGCTCAACTGGGGTTGGTAAACTCCCCCTTATCAAGTAATCGATGCGCAGGAAGCTTCTGGCACCGAAATCATGTGTGCTTTAGAGTGCCTAACTAATAATAATAAAAATAAAGCGCGATTCGCCGTGTCACCGAATCGTCATTGAGTATTCAATTCCACAGCAATCTTATTGTCGGAAACTATACTCGGCGACAGATAGTGAGATGCCCGAACGCCTGAGGACGGACCACCAAACTCATGAAAACAGTCAATTACATGCAGCCCGGACCAGCGTTACAAGGGTATGCCACCGTACCGGCTACCAGCGACGCTAAAGAATACCTGCGCTTACTGTTGCGCCACAAGTTCGGCCTGTTGATGACTTTGTTGTTGGGCATTGGCCTCGCCGCACTGTATCTGATCAGCACCACACCAGTATATGAAGCCTCTTCACTGGTCGAAGTGAATGAACGCAGTGGACCGCTGGACGACGACGACAGCGGCCCGGACTGGACAAGTCCGGGTATCAAAGAAGAGGTCAATATTCTCAAATCTCGTAAGGTGCTGCAGCCGGTCGTCGATCTGTACGACCTTCGCAACCATATCGAACCCAAGAAAGTACCCGTACTTGGCGATGTCACCGCTCGTATCCCAGCACTGGCTGGCTGGGTTGGGAATTTAGATTTCGCCAAATCCTTTGCCTGGAGTGATGAACGATTAGAGATATCCGACTTCAGCGTGCCACGCGAATGGGAAGATAGTGCTCTTACTCTAACTTCGCTTGGGGATGGAAAGTATTCGCTAAGCCGAGAAGATCAGCTTCTGGTTACAGAAGCTAATGTCGGTGAAAAGCTCGTGGTTCAGCTACCTCCACTAGCCGACCTAACGCTTCAGGTCAATGAATTAAGCGCTGAAAATGGCGTTGAATTTAATGTGACTCGCAACTCCTTGGAAGAAACGATTTCTAACTTCCGAGCTTCGATGTCAACTGAAACTTCCGATACCAAATCTCGAATGATTACGGTAAAGCTGCGCGGCGATGACGCCCGCGAAACAGCTGAGTTAACCAATGAAATTGTGTCTCAATACCGTGATATTAAATTAACTTATGAAACGATCGAATCAAGTACAGAGCGAGAAATTCTTGAGCAAAGCCTGCCTCAGGTGGAAGCAGAACTTCGCGCCGCTGAAGACGCACTGGCACGCTTTCGCGTCTCTAGAGGTTCTTTAGATACCAATGCCCAAACACGTATCAAGCTAAATCAGCTCGATGTACTCGAAAGAGAAAGAACCGAACTAGAAATCGAAAAAGCCGATCTCGAAAAACGTTATACCGCGAGTCATCCAGATATGAAGCGCATCGATAAACGGCTGGGGGTACTCAACGATCAAATTCGAAAAGTACGCGGCACTATTAGCGTTCAACCCCGTGTAGAGCGCGATTTAAAAGTGTTGGAAGAAGAAGCGGACACCAAACGCCTATTATTTCGTGAAATGAGCGAAAAACTTCAGCGAATTCGCATCGCTGAAGCAGGCAATGTCGGCAGTGTACAGATCTGGGACCAAGCACTAACACCAAAAAAACCCGTATCACCGAATAAGCTGTTAGCTCTGGTAGGCGCGACGTTAGCGACTCTGTTCCTATACATGCTCTACCTGACGCTGCGCTCGGCGTTGACCACTGTAATTAGCGACCAAGAATCCCTCGAACGAGCCAGCGGTCTGCCGGTCTTTATGAACATTCCCAAAAGTAGCGCACAAAAACGAATTGCCGCAGCACCTGTAGTCGATCCGCGTCGGCTCTTGCCGGGCAGTACCGATAGCGCGGCCGACCCGTCTGCATCTGCCAATGTTTTAGCTTTGAAAAAACCGGAAGACTACTCGGTGGAAAACTTACGCGGATTGCGATCTATGCTTGAAGATGTCATGAGCGGCGCTCGAAACAACGTACTGATGATCACCAGCCCGCTACCGAGTATGGGTAAATCGTTTGTCAGCATGAATCTATCGGTTCTGCTGGCCCAAGCAGGCAAACGCGTATTGCTGATTGATGCTGACTATCAGCGCGGCCAATTGCACAAGAACTTCGGTCTGCAAATGGGGCCTGGCCTACCTGAAGTAGTGAGAGGCAAATCAGAGCTCAAAGAGACTGTGAAACCGACGAGTGTGCCTAATCTTTATGTGATCCCGCGCGGCTTCATGGGTGATGGGGTGGCTCGCGAGATGCCCAGTGACCAAGAATTTGGCGCGTTTATGAATGTGGTCGCGCCTCGTTTCGATATTGCCATCATAGACACCCCACCGGTATTGAGCGTCTCAACGGCCGCCACTTTGGGCAAACACGCCGGGTCGACCATCATGGTGGTCAAAGAGGGTGAAGTGAAAGAACCGCAACTGGCTGAAAGCCTAAAACGCCTGTCATTTTCAGGGGTTCAGGTCAATGGCTGCATTATGAATGGTTCGTCAGCGCCAACACCTCGACACTACGCTTACTATCGGGAGCAATTGGACGGATAACAGGGCATTTGCCTTTTAGTATTAAGAAAAAAACATCAACAATAGTTTGTAATGGCCCGAATCCCGCATCAACCATGAAGTCTTTGCTCTGCTTGTTAATTGAACAAATGCCTGTGAATTCGGTAATATTGCCTAGACTAGAAAACCCGGCATGTTCCATTCTTACCACTACACAGTATTTGTGACGGTGATCCACGAATTTAACAATCCGACACGATGTCTATGTACATTTGTTCATAACTGACCAGTAAAATACGGTCTGAAAGTAGAGTTTAGAGTTTTTCGCTGAAATCAGGAGATTCGCGGTGCCTAGTGCCGAATTGCTAAAATACAACAAAAAGAACCTGCAAGTTCCGGCCAACGTCCGTTCGGCAAATTCGGACGTGTTGGATGCCTCTATACAGGATGCACAGGCGTGGTCATCGCTCGTTGCTCTGGACAACAATGCCACCTTGGTGCCTCTGTCCGGTATCGGAGCCGCTTTCAAGCGCCTTGAAGACTTCGTGCTGGGTTCTATCGCACTCATCCTGCTGTTGCCCGTCATGGTCATCATCTCAATTGCAGTCAAATTGGACAGCACAGGCCCAGCGTTGTTTTGCCAGCCGCGAAGTGGCCGAAATCGCGAGATCATCAAAGTCTACAAATTCCGCACGATGTTCCAAAACGGCAGTCAAGAATTTCGCCAAGCCCAGAAAGACGACCCTCGTATCACTCGAGTGGGTGCCTTTTTACGTAAAACCAGCCTGGATGAATTACCGCAATTGATTAACGTCATACAGGGCTCAATGTCTTTAGTAGGGCCTCGCCCCCATCCATTGAAACTGGACGACGAATTCAAGTATGTTATCCCTGCTCTAAATTCGCGCTACTGCGTAAAGCCAGGCATTACCGGCTGGGCGCAAATTAATGGCTTTCGCGGTGAAACACGACGCGTTGGCGATATGGTAAGTCGCATCGAACATGACCGTCACTACATCCGTCATTGGAGCCTGTGGATGGATTTCAAAATCTTGGTTTTGACCGTATTTAAAGGTTGGACCCATAAAAACGCCTACTAGCGTTTCATCTAAGTTACTCTGGCGCTCATAAGTCGTCCGAGCGCGCCTATACTTTTGCGCAACGATGCGCAAAATCGATTGTAGGCATGACCTCACCAACAGCAGCCCCAAACACTCCGGAAAAATCGAACGGCGTTATCCAACGCCGTGACTTGCTTGGCTTTTTTGCGCATCCTGGCACACTCCAGGACTATCTGGCACTGATTAAACAGGCGATTGAGTCGAATACTCCGCACACCGTGCTGTATCACAATCTACATTCGCTCTACACTTACTTCACATCGGCCAAACTCAGAACGTATTACGCGGGCAATACTGTGCTAGTGGACGGGATGCCACTCGTTTGGCTTTACCAATTCGCAGGCGAGAAAATTAGCCGCGATCATCGGGTTACTTATGTGGACTTCATCATGCCGATGATGCAGCAGGCGAGAGACAATAACTGGCCGGTGTTCCACCTAGGCCAGAGCACTGACATCCAACAGGCAGCTCTGAATAAAATTCGCGCGGAAGTACCGGGCATACAGATTGAAGGCCACGATGGATATTTTGATCAAACCAGCGATAGCGCAGACAGCCTGGAAGTTATCCGTCAAGTGAATGCGTTCGATACAAAACTGTTGTTGGTAGGTTTCGGCGCACCGCGACAGGAAGCATGGCTTCATGCCCATAGAGAATCGATTGATGCGCCCGCGGTATTCACTTGTGGGGCTTGCATGGAATATGTTGCGGGTGCGGTTAAAACGCCGCCACGCTGGATGGGTCGCCTTGGACTGGAGTGGAGTTTCCGGCTGTTAGAAAATCCCAAACGCTTTGCCTTTCGATACCTTGTTGAACCTCTAATCCTATTAGCTTTTTTATTCAAAAATTTTATCTTAGCTAAACTCGGGCGCAAGGCTTCCTGACAATGGCAACCCCCAGCCGAGCGACTAGCGAAGAACCGAATATAGACACGCCGTCTGCAAAGCTACCTTGGTTTTCACAACTAGGGGAAATTGCCTCCTCGCGTTTCATCCTCTCGGTTGGCGCTCAAGCGTTGGTGAGTGGTTTCCATTTCGGCTTGAATTGGCTATTGCTACAACGCATGTCCTTGTTCGATTACGGTGTGTTCGCCTTTGCTTTTTTTACGCTGGCACAATTCGCCGCTGCTATGAACAACGCACTCATCTCTACACCTCTGACCGTTTACACACCGATGGTGAAGGATGAAAAAGAACGGCTTGAAAAAGAGGCTATGTTCAGTCTGCTGAATGTTCTGTTGTTTTTAACGCTCATTATTGTTGGACTGGGTTATTTGTGGTGGTCGGGTCTGGCCTCAAATCTGGTGCTCAGCGTGACACTGTTTGTCGCTCTGTATGCGGCTCGACAATACAGCCGTTGCCTTGGATATGCCCGGCTCCGACCGCTGGTTACTGCCAGTGGCGATACAGTTTATGTTCTCGTAGGTATTATAGTTCTGGCGATCAGTCTGTACCGGACCCCCGAGCTTAAAGTGGAGTGGGTATTGGTGTACCTGTCCATTGCCAATCTCGCAGCGATGCTTTGGGAGCGGCTCCGGCTGCACGGTTCCTGGTGGCGAGGCTATGATTTTTCCCAGCTCAAAAACTACAGTGAAGTTTGGTTGCAGTCCCGGTGGGCACTCGTGGGAGCGATGACTACCTTATTGATGGCACAGGCTCACAGTGTACTTATCACTTGGGTCAAAGGACCTGCAGCATTCGCACCGTTAGCCGCTGGTTTCGTTTTATTCGGACCGGTCCGAGTGGCATTGTTGACTTGGCAAAACATGGTTAAGCCTGAAATCGCCGTGGCGCTGTCCAACAACGAGCACAAGGCTGTACAAAAGCAGGTGCGCCGTACATCGATACTAATGTCCGCCGCCGTGGTATTACTCGGCTTCTTATTGTGGCTTGGCTGGCCGTGGTTACACGAGGCGCTCTACGCGAAAAAGTACGCCGATGAACCGATGCTATTTATTGTTATTTGCTGGTCGGCCGTGGCTTTTTTCTCTGCAAGTTATAATGCACCCAGTGCTGCCTTGCAGGCTTTACGTAATTTTAAAGTATTAGCGGTAAGCAGTATTTATGGCGCCATTATAGCGTTTGTCTTTGTTGCCCTCCTACTCTACTGGTTCGATCCAGTGCATACGCTCTTTGGCATTATGGCTGCCGAGTGCTTCATGGCAATTTATTTGATGCGATTGGTCTTCAAGCAATTGAGGAGTCATCAGTGAAAGTCGCCTTGTGCATTTGCACCTATCAGCGACCTCAAGGCTTACAAAAACTTCTGGATTCGCTGACTCAGCTACAAGATTCAAAAAACGTTGAGATTGTGGTCGCGGACAATCATCCCAAAGCAGAAGGTATCGAGGTATGTCAATCGTTACCCGACGACTATCCATTCCTGGTTCACACAACGACGGTACCGTCAAATGGCATTTCCTACGCTCGGAATGCCGCGATTGACAAAGCGCTGGAACTACAGCCCACGCATTTAGCTTTTCTCGACGACGATGAGTGGCCATCGCCGCATTGGCTCAAAGAGCTGTTAAGAGTGCTGAACGCCCAAAACGCGGATGTTGTGGGCGGTCCGACCGTATCGGTGTTTCCAGAAAACGCACCTGAGTCGTTAAAAACCAACCCTTATTTTGGGGCTGACCTAGGGCTTGCAGATGGCGAAGCCTGTCAACTTGAGGCTGCCGGTAACTTTTTGATACGCAAAGACGCCCTTGATGGCATGGGTCCAGAATATTTTCATATTGATTTCGCACAATCTGGTGGAGAAGACTTGGCGTTTTTTACGCAACTGGCGCAGCGCGGCGCACGCATGCACTGGGCCGCCAATGCCACGGTCAGTGAGTCTGTGCCGAGCAATCGAATCAGCAACACTTGGCTGCGCACCAGGGTGATCAATATTGCCAATTCTCGAGTTCGGGTTATGCAACTTCTGGAGCCCGGCATGATTTCCGCTAGCATTAGAGGGTTGAAAACTCTGGCTCTGGGCATCGTGGCGATGGCGATGAGTGTGTTAGGTTTGCTACACGCCGATAGCTCAGCCAAAGCTCAATTGCTGCGCTGGAAATTTATCGGAAAATTCACCGCCCACTTGAGACAAAAAACGGTACGTGGAGAAGGACACTAATGAGCAAGCCGTTTTTTTCCATCGTCATACCCACTTATAATCGCGCCAGTAGCATTGCTCATACGCTCGAAGGGTGTTTCAAGCAAACTTTTGAAGACTTTGAAGTCATTGTGGTTGACGATGGCTCATCGGATAACACCGTCGACGTACTGTCAGAAATCAAAGATCCGCGGCTTGTCGTAATTGAGCAACAAAATGCAGGGCCAGCGGCAGCTCGAAATAGCGGTGCAAAGGCCGCTCAAGGCCGCTACGTTGCTTACTTGGATTCAGATGACGTCTGGTATCCTGAATTTTTACAAGATGCGCACGTAGAATTAAAAAAAACACCTGATGTATTTCTGTACGGCCAAATAATAATCGATCGAGGCGTTGGTCGTTACTGGATAAAACCCGAAAGAGCTCTGGGAGCCGATGAATCGCTTTTCGATTTTTTATATGTTGAAGGCGGGTTTATTCAGACCAGCACGATGATCGTGCCTAAAACACTGTGTGAAAAAGTTCAATGGAACGAATCAATCACCTTTGGTGATAACGATCAGTATGCGATTGATTGTTGGCGAACTGGCATCCCCTTTCGCATGATGCCGCGAGCACTAACACTATATGCTGATGTTATGACCAGCGATGCACTCTCGCAACTTCCTATTTTTGATGCCAACTCAGAAAAATACACCAATTTTTTTGGCTGGATGACCCAACAGCAGCCATTCATGAGTGACAAAGCATGGCTCGGATTCAGAGCACGATTCGAGAGTGTCAATCTCGCCCGCAGTAAACCCCTGAGCAGTATGGGCCTGGTATTCAAGGCCTATCGCGGAAATACGATGGGGCTTGGTGGGGCAGCTCGACAGTTGTTGCAAAACTTCGCACCGCGTCTGTATCGTAAACTCACAAACACCTATGTGAAGTACAAAGGTGTATCGCTGCAGTCAATCGACCACTGAAATGACGCAGAGTCAGTTCCAAAGTGACTATCGGGTATCCCCGATATCTTTACTGGTGTTGTGCCTGGCAGTTATTCAGGGCACCAGCACCACATTAACACTGGCTTATCATTTCTCCTTGGCCTTTGAACCGGTCGTGAATGCGCTATGGGCGTTAACTTATTTACTGTCGACCGTTGCGTTGTTTGCCACGTTTGGTGTGAATTGGGTTACCTGGGTTGTCCGTTATCGATTACTGCTAACGCTCCTTATCGTTGGTGCTTTCTTCTCATCGTTTTGGTCAGTAGACAACGGTCTTAGCTTGGAGCGTTCAGTCCATCTGGTAGGTTCCACATTGATTGCGCTGTGCATTGGGTTCACCGTGCCACTAGCCCGAATTCTACGTATAACCAGTTGGATCTTGTTGATGCTACTAATCGCCAGTGTTGCGATGGTGTTTCTCTATCCCGCACTGGGAATAGAGCAGTATGAAGGTAAAAACGTATGGCGAGGCGTGATGACCTCGAAAAACACCCTCGGTTTTTGGTCAACGGTGGCCTGCCTGTTATTCGTTACTCAAAGTGCACGACAACAATCATTTTTAGTAACCGTGGGCTGGTTAGCAGCAGCGGCCCTGGCCGTTATCGTTTTGTATTTCACCGTATCAGCAACTTCGGTATTGTCGCTATTTGTAGCTGGCCTAATGACAGGGTATCTATGGGCAGCCTTTCGCTTCAGATTGAGTTTTGTACCCATGTTTGTGCTCGGGGTAATGGTTACTGGTATAGCCGCTTTAGCGTTCATACAAATTGATACCGCAGAAATGATCGGTCGCTCCAACGACTTGACCGGGCGGGCGGATGTGTGGAGACAAACTTGGGAACTGGTGTTAGCAAAGCCACTCACTGGCTACGGCTACGGAGCCCTGTGGTATCCGACCGCAGAATCCATGTGGATACAACGATCACTGCTGGATTTTTCTTGGGTGGTTTTTCATGCTCACAACGGCTTTTTGCAATTGGCCTCGGAAATTGGGTTACCACTGACCTTTGTTGCGTTATTAATGATTCTGCAACAGTTGATTGAAACAGTATTTTGTCAGTACCAACGCCAACAGCCAGGTGTTCTGTTTGTGCTGGGCTTTCTAGTGGCATTGTTGGTCAGCAATTACGCTGAAGCTCGCATGCTAGTCAACCGGGAATTGTATTGGATATTTTTTATTGCGTTGCCGATCAGCATGTTGCAACAAATTACGGTCATCGCCACAGATACCGCTTTCAATCCAGTGCCCACCCCGCTTAAAGAGAGAAAATTTAAAAAATCGCCGACCTTGGCGGCTGATCGGCAAACTCGCAAGGAACTCAAAGCCAGGTTGAGAAGCCGTCGTGAAGGTCGCATTATCGAAGCAACAGCCACCCCGATCCCCACTGTGAACGATTCCAACTCGACACCATCAAACAGCCAGCAGCTAGAGACTGATACGAACCGGTTGGAGCAAAAATTAATCCGCCGACGAAAGAAATCAAAATAACCTACAGTTAAGTACATGAGTCAGCACGAACAAAAATCCTTACTAGTCACCGGCGGTGCCGGCTACATTGGCTCCCATATGGTTCGACAGTTGCGCCGCCTTGG
>JAHQVR010000260.1 GCA_019634245.1 Gammaproteobacteria bacterium | reverse complement strand
CATTTTTCTCTCCAATCAAGACCATCCGGCGATCCGGCGATCCGGCGATCCGGCGATCCGGCGATCCGGCGATCCGGCGATCCGGCGATTTAATATATAATTACTACAGATTAATATGCTATATTAAATATTATATCGATAGTATTTATATTTTATTATGAAAATAAGCCAAAAAACCAAGGAAAAAACCCGCCTTCGATTATTGGAAGCCGCTGTGGACGTGATTTCCGAAAAAGGTTTCG
Source organism: Gammaproteobacteria bacterium (assembly GCA_019634245.1). The sequence continues at coordinate 24,132 of JAHQVR010000260.1, read as the reverse complement.
ATAAAGCGTCAATGCGCGAAATCGCTCGCCGGGCAGATGTGGCTGACGCGACGATTTACAACTATTTCAGTACCAAGGAAAAGCTGCTGTACGGTTACTGCGAATACGTACAGCGACAAGTCATGGAGAAGCTCAAGGCAATTGACGATTTTCATGAGTACAGTCTGCGAGATCAGTTGCACCAGCTAGTGGAAACCGAACTACAAACCTGGCTCCCGGCTCGAGAATTTCTTCAAGAAGTATTCGCCCAAACTTATGCCGCCCCCGTCGTAGGGCACGAGTTACTTGCCGACACCAAGGCACTGCTCAAACTTATGGTAGTTGACCTCCTAGATGGAGCTATCGAGGCTGGCGAGATCCCAGAGCAGCCGTACCAGGATTTACTCCCTACACTATTCTGGGACTACCAAACCGCTATTTTGGCCTACTGGCTAAAAGACACATCCGATGATTTTGCAAACACAACAAAACTGGTGGATCAAAGTTCCGATATTGTGGCGCAGCTTCTGATCGGTGGAGTGATCGGAAAAACCTTAGACCTGTTTTCCTTTTTATTCAGGACGCATGTTCTGCAGCACATGAATACGCTAGAAACCTTTTTACAGCAGCCAGAGCTGGTCGCTGCAAAAAAACGATTCATGGAAGGCCACTCATGAGTAAGGTACCTAGCTCGCAGCTTTCTAGAGCCAGCGTAGTTGGATCGACGGCCGTAAAGTTGGGTGTCGGCAGGTTAACAACGAAAGCTAAACGGCCTTTTCTCAACAAAGAGGCTCAGCAACTTGCCAAAGATAAACAAGAAGACCAAGCCGCAGCAATGTTATTTAAGGCAATTGTCCAACTGCGTGGAACAGCTGCGAAACTCGCTCAAATGCTGGGTATGGAAACCGATCTATTACCACAAAGTCTCGTAGACGAGCTATCTAAGTCATACCATCAAATTCCTCCTTTAAACCGTGTTTTAGTTAAAAAAGTTATCGTCAGAGAGTTTGGACAGCCCCCTGAAACCTTCTTTGCTCGCTTTGAGCCAGAAGCTATAGCAGCGGCAAGTCTTGGACAAGTGCACCGAGCAGAGCTGGACTGTGGAACAACAGTCGCTGTAAAAGTTCAGTACCCAGGCATAGAGGTATCGATTCAAAGCGATCTAAAGCTACTACGCACTGTGGCTAATAGCGCTATAAAACTTCTACCTAAGCAACATCAACCGACCAATGCCATCATAGACACAACAATTGACGAGATTGGCGCCCGTCTTGAAGAAGAGATCGACTACCGACTGGAGTTGGCAAATACTCTGTGGTTCAAGGAAAATCTGCGCATCGAAGGCGTGCAGATTCCCGCAGTTTTCCATTCTTACAGTTCTACTCGCGTGCTCACCACGCAAATGCTCGATGGTCAGCATCTTGATGATTGGCTATTAACTAATCCCACACAGGAGGCACGAGACAGAGCAGCTCAACTGATTTACGACACCTTTGTCTATTCGACACTCGAACTTGGCAGACTCCACGCAGATCCTAACCCTGGAAACTACCTATTCAAAGTGGATGGTCAAATTGCGCTCATTGATTTCGGTTGTGTAAAGAAGCTCAGTCCACGTTTTACTGAAAATTTGCCAAAATTGTTGTATTCCTTTTACCGAAACGACTTCGATATGATCGTGAAAGCCTATGAGGATATCGGAATGACCATCAAGGTTAGCAGCGACTTCGACTACCAGGCCGTGGTTAAGAATTTTGGACAATGGCTATCAAAGCCTCTAAAAGAGGACTACTTCGATTTTCGCGAAAACAGTAACTACACTAACTCTGGGCTAAACCTCATCAAAGATCTCGCCGAAGTTCCTGGCCTGGAAACCGTCGAGGAGGACTTCATTTTCTTCGATAGGACGCTCTACGGTCTGTTCAAGGTTTTCGAGCGCTTGCAGGCAAAGGTGTATCTCCGCGGACACTGGGTGAAACTTTGGGAAGAACCCCTAACTGCCAAAGATCCCTAGCCTACCAACGAATTTATATCCTCTAAATGCTCGACCACCGCACATTCGAGGCACTTGAACACTGCCAAGCCCCTGTGCCGAGTAATAAACAGATCACTCTGGCATTTAATTTGCCCCTCACAATGCCGATATATCGCTGTCGGTATAAGGCCGAGTAACGGAATGCAGCACGCTTGGAAATAGAGCACGCCCGTCTGGGAAAATCGTTCACTTTCCAACAGTAATTCCGAACTTCGGCTCCGGTAGATTGGTTACACAAGAGGGATACAACTCTAGCTTAATCATTTGATTGTCGCGAACGTCACCGCTAGCACGAGGCAGCGGATATTTTTCATCACATTAATGGGTATATTATGGACAATATGCAAAAAGCAAAAGGTTTTACACTTATTGAGCTGGTTATCGTCATCGTGATAATCGGTATCTTAGCAGCGATCGCTGTTCCGAAGTTTGTTGATTTATCAGATGATGCGAATGCAGCAGCTAAAAAAGGTATGGCTGGTGCAGTAAAAAGTTCGCATGCCATCGCTATCGCTGATCTTAAACGTTTTCCTACCAATACTGAATTGGCAACCTATGTCAATGGCGATGGTGTAAGCGCTGCGGCAACTGGTATAAACGTTTCTATTGATGGTACGACACATGTTGTCGCAACCTACTCAGATGCCAATTGTTCATCTCAAATCTCAGCAGCATCAGAAACTGTTGAGTGTGTTGGAGAGATTCCATAGCCAACAGATAGAAGCACAATGACGGATAAAGGTGGGCTCAGCCCACCTTTATTTTGTGTTATCGAATTTTCTCGCCCAATACATCTTGTATTAAGCTAAGTCGAATACTTCTCGCGAATGGGCATCCTCAGTGTACAGAACTTCTCATACAAAAAATACTTTGAGTCGGTTGTACCGCGCCAGAAAATCAACACGGCTGGCACTCAGCAACCAAGTTGAACGAATATGGATAAAAAACCCACGGAACCAATATCCTAAAAATGGGTTTTCAATTATCGAGTTTGTCATCGTGGTTGTTATAGTTAGTGTACTGGCTGCCTTTGCCATGCCGCGTTTTTCCGGTGATGACAGCACACTAGTGGCACATGCCCAAAAGCTAGTACGCGATTTGAGACATACCCAGGCGATGGCTAACAACCGTGGTCTTACGCATTTATTTGATATTCAATCATTGACGAGCTATCGCGTAACAGCGGAGGGAAATACCGTTACTGACCCTGCCACCCTGCAACCGTTCGAAGTTTCATTAGAGAACAATCTAACACTGAACGGCCTTGATATTGGATTTGATAGCATGGGTAGACCAGTCAATGCTGCTGGACTGTTAACCGCACCACAGGTGATTACACTACAGGGAGTTTCGCGAACAATCGATGTGCGCCTAAGCCCCGTCACAGGATTTGTTGAGTTACTACCTTGAACAAGTCTCAACAATTAGGATTTTCCCTACTTGAGTTAATAATGGTTATTGCCATAGTTGCCATAGCCGCAGTTCCGATACTTGGGCAATTTAGACAACTTTCGCTAGGCGCACTGGTAAACGAGGAAATACAAGTGGCAGCACAATTAGCACAGGAGGGAGCAGAACAGGTACTGGCAACTCGGAGAAATTTGGGTTACTCCTCGGTAGTTCCAGGTACTCAAACAGAAACTCTAACGGGTGAATTTAATCAGTTCTCAAGAACAGTAGCGATCAACGATGCTACAACCAGTAGCGCTTGCCCCGCTAGTGCTAGTTGCAGAAACATTGTTGTCACTGTAAGCAGAGCGTCAAGGAACAGAGCGGAAGTCAATTACCTGCTCATTGACTATTAAGATCATGGAAACGAAACAAAAAGGATTTTCGTTAATCGAATTAGTTATTTCGTTGTCCATACTGGCCGTTTTAGGTAGCAGCGCTGCCTATGGACTTGTAGGTGGAGTAAGAGCTTATATCAGCAACGCCGAAGTAGTGCAAACCTTGGATAAACTTCGTTATGCCAGTGAACGAATAAACAGAGAGTTAAGAGAAATAAGGCGTTCCCAAGCCAACGCAAGTGACTTCGACATTTCCAGCATGACTCTAACAACACTCAGCTTTATAAAAAGCGATGGGAATGAAGTGACCATAAATACTGTATTACCACTAGTGACTTTGGCCTACCAAACTCCCCCTGGTGTCTGGACTCTCTCCGATGAAGTAAGCAGTATGCGTTTTTCCTATTTTCAGAACGATGGCACTACACCAGCAACAAACTCTTCCGATGTTGCGATTATTGAATCTGAATTAGTCCTTGCCAACAATGGAAATACCTACCCAATAAGATCCCGTATAGCTTTGCGGAATAGTCAATGATTAAGGAAGCGTCGAATCAACGTGGGGCGGTGACGATCATTGGAGCAATATTCCTCATTGTTTCCATACTCCTGTTTTTAGCCGCTACTCAACGCATGGCCGCAAGTAGCATCACGGATGCCAGGCTCTACCTCGAGGGAATAAAAGCCCTCTATATCGCAGAAAGTGGTTTGGAGCAGGCCGCATGGCATTACAGCGACGGTATTGGCTGTGATGCACTTACTGGCGACACCGGCGCTGTGGGTGATGGGGATTTCAATATTGTCTCTAGTAGCCTGATCGATGAGTACTGTCGAGTCAGAGTAGTTGGGCGCATCACTAGCAACATTACAGCGAGCCACAGTACATCCAGGACCATTGAAGGCGATTTGACCTCCTCAGGTGGCAGCACCGGAATCTGGGCAGTCGGTGATGATGATGCTGATTCTCTGCTGTATCGCTATAGCAACGATACTTGGACCCGTGGACCTCTGCAACCCAATATTCCAGACGAAGATTTACATGGGGTGAGTTGTGCTTCAAGCAATGATTGCTGGGCAGTCGGCGAAGATGATAACGGTGAGATGATCCTACATTGGGATGGCAACATTTGGACGCGCAACGGTCCAAATCCGAATATTCCTAACGACGATCTGTTTGATATTTTTTGCGTTTCCTCATCAGACTGCTGGGCTGTAGGGGATGACAACGCTGGCGAGGTGATCATTCACTGGGATGGCACTAGCTGGCAACGAGTCGGTCCTTATGCGTCAATCCCTAACGTTGATATCAATAGTGTGCACTGTAATAACAGCAATGATTGTTGGGCTGTTGGGAACAATAGTAATGGCGCGCTAATCATTCATTGGGATGGAGTTAACTGGACCCGGAATGGACCTAGCTCCAACATACCCACTGGAAATCTTATGAGCGTGCATTGCTTGAACAGCCAATACTGTTGGGCAGTAGGAGAAAGCTTCGGAAGTGAACTATTTATGTATTGGGATGGCCTATCTTGGAATAGAGTTGGTCCCTATTTTTGGATTCCAAATCGTATTTTAATGGGTGTTCATTGCACATCAAACACAAGTTGTTGGGCGGTGGGAAGACGATACGGATACGAAAATATTCTCTATTGGAACGGTTTCTACTGGGCGCGATTAGGAAATTCAGGATTGATAAGCAATAGGGATTACAACGATATTTATATGTTCAGCGACACTGAAGGTTACATCGTCGGTGATCGCGGCAATGTACTCCGCTGGGATGGTACTCAGTGGCTCACACTATCTGTATTAACACCAAGAGATCTAAGGGCAGTTACGGGCTTTGGATCCTCTGGCGGATCCACCAACGTCGTGCGCTGGCACGAAGTGGTTTTGTAAATATAAACTTTTTCTTCTTAATTTCTGTGCTCCATGAGAATCGACAACTAATCAAAAACACTGACTATGCTTAACAAATTGAAATCCAAACGCTCAAACACAACCTCCGCAATTGTTTCGACTGAGAGCGGTACCGCAGTTGTGGGAATCAGACGCACGGGAAAAATCGATGCCAATCTACAAACCATATTTTTCAATTCAGGTACGCTAGAAGAAGCTGGCGTTAACAGTCAATTCATCAAAGCGAATAAACTACACAAGATCCCATGTAGCACGCTTCTAAACATCAATGATTATCAGCTATTGGTAGTTGATGCACCCGAAGTTCCACCTCAGGAGTTACGTGCTGCCGTTCGCTGGCAAATCAAAGACATGATTGACTTCCATGTAGACGACGCCGTGGTAGATGTGTTCGATGCACCACCGGGTGGGCCTGCCAGCAACAGAAAGCAAATGTACGTGGTCGTGGCTCGCAACACTGTGGTCAAAGAACAGATCGACACCATGGAATCTGCTGGGGTTAATTTAAGCGTCATTGACATACCCGAACTGGCCATGCGCAATCTTGCGACCCAATTACCCGAGGACGCAAACGGTCTTGTCACACTCTACTTCGGACAGCAACTGTGCCTAATCACAATAACGCGCAATTCAACCCTATACCTAACCCGCACAGTAGAGTTTAACTATAGTGAACATGACAATGATCCTCAAAGGGCCATTGAGCTGTGTGAGCGACTAGCCCTGGAAATACAAAGATCCCTCGACTACTATGAGCAGCATTTTCGTCAAGCCACCATTCAAACGATCGCCGTGTTACCACAGCCCGGCATGCTGGAAGACCTGCGACCCACACTGGAGAAAACACTGGGGCTAACGGTACGGTCGGTGTCGATGAGTGACATTGTCAGCACAGAAGAGGAGTTGGCAGTTGAATCTGCATCCACCTGCCTATTGGCGGTAGGCTGTGCGCTTAGAAAGAACGCAATGACTTTGTAGCCATTTTGAGAACTGGCTCTTCTCTTCGCGTATCGATAGGCAGGTTTATTGCTCCGCTAGTACTCTTATTCAGGATCACCTTGCCCGAAGCGAGTCTGCTCCGAAAGAACATCTAAGCGCCCAGATTCTAGTTTAGATCAGGTGGTCGCACAGTCAGCTATTACAGGACGTAAAGCAAAAGACTATGTATCAGTATGTCAACCTATACCAACCGGTATTCCGGCAGCAACCTAAGCTTTTATCTGCTAATACTCTGTTGATTATTGTAGCGGTTGTAGCGGCTTTTTTTACAGCAGGCTACTTTAATGCGCGCTCCAATACCCAACACTTATCGAGGACTTCCGCGGAGCTAGGACTTAACTACAGTCAACTTCTGGTTCAAATTGAATCCTTCGAAAATCTGGCAAAGGAATCATACGACTCAACACCGAGCAGTACTCTGGATCTAGAAGATCAAATTGAAAATCGAAAAGCATTATTAGAACGAGTCGATATTCTATTCCAACAGGCTCAATTTACCTTTGGAGATGTCTTCGAGTCCTTAGCTGAATCCACAACAGAAGGACTTTGGCTTACGGGCGTCGACCTCGATCGCGAGGGTAATATTGAAATCAGTGGAACTACCCTAGATCCCAAACTTGTACCTAGGTACCTGGAAACTGTTTCCCAGTACGAAGCCCTGGCTGAATTAAATCAAGGCTCTGTAAGCCTGACAAGGCAATCTGAGAGTCGACCGGAAATAGACTTCCAACTTAGCTATCAAACCGTACAAGAAATCCAATGAATTCCGTGGGCTTTAACCAGTTGTCAACCAGAATAAATGAGCTTGAGCTGCGAGAGCGCATACTACTTTTGGGCGCAGCTGTATTGACGGTGTATTTTTTAACTAATGCTTTGTTTATTGAACCACTGTTAAAGCAGCAGCAAATATTAGTCGACGAAATTCGACATAAAGAATCTCAGATAAAGGTGCTTAGTGCCCGCTCCACGCTGATGGGGTTAAATAGTGATGCTGAGAGTAACCCGTCGATGGATCGCCTGTATCAAGAGTTAAATCTTTTTAATCAGGAGCTTCAACAGCGGCTAGACACATTATTGTCGCCCTCTAAAGTGGCCAGCGTTTTGAAGCAAGTGCTATCGCAGGAGCCCACTTTGTCGCTTATCTCGGTGGAATCTGGGTTTACGCCTCTAATTATATCTGAGAGTGAAGTAGAAAAAACGGCCACACTGGCAGACATTAGCCGATACGAGTTAGAGCTACAACTCCAGGGAGGATACTTGGAGACACTATCCTATCTAAGAGCTCTCGAGACATTACCCTGGAGGCTCTTCTGGTCTGATATCAGCTTTAGCGTTACGAATCATCCCGATGCCCTTATTAATATCGGTATATATACGTTAGGTCATCCCGGAATCTAAACGCTATGACTCGCCTTATCAATCACATGGTGTCCGCTGGGATTGTAGCCTTTTTCGCATGTTGCTCACTAGACGCTAATACGCTTTCTGATCCAACGAAACCAGCGAATATTCAAGGGATGAAATTAACAACAAACACTGCAAAATCGGCGAGTAAATGGACTTTGCATTCTACATTAGTGGCGAACGATAGACGTATCGCGATTATCAACAACACATTGGTCAGTGAAGGTGAATTCGTGGACAGCGCAGAAGTCTTAACAATAAATAGACTTCACGTTGTTGTTAGAGCTTCGGGAAAACGCATCACATTGCCGCTAGTACCAACCATTCGGAGCAAGCGTCCATGATAAGACTTCACCGCAGATTGGTTAACAACACCACCCTACTATGGGGAACTGCAATTTTGGCAACAATCCTTCTAATCGGTGGATGCACTACCCAAAAAGCAATCAGTGATGAAAATATGGCATCCATTATCGATGCATTGGAGGAGAGTAAGAACTCGAGCACCATACCAGCACCCCCGCCGGAAGTATCGAACACCCTGTTGCCAAAGGTTGACACCGATGTACTTGAGTCGATTCCAGAAGTGGAACAAAGATTTGATATTTCAGTCAAGTCAATGGACGCAAGCCAATTCTTTATGGGTCTTGTCAAAGGCACGGATAAAAACATGGTAGTCCACCCGGACGTTACGGGAGATATTTCGCTTACTCTGGCCGATGTAACGCTCAATGAAGTTCTAAACACAATTCAGGATGTTTTTGGGTATCGCTACCGACGTCAAGGTAATACCTATCAGGTTTTTCCGGCCAAAATGCGTACACAAGTATTCTCAATTAACTACCTAGATGTCGTTAGAAATGGGAATTCGAGAACCAGCATAAATTCGGGCGAATCCGGCGACCTGGGTACGTCCAACTCTTCAGCTAGCTCAGATGATGCTAATAACTCAAGCCAACAAAAAAGCGTCGGTTCTTCAGGAAGCGAGGTAAGGACTGATTCACAATCGGACTTTTGGCAAAATCTCAGCGATTCGCTTAGCCTCATTATCGGTGAGGAAAACGGTCGTAAAGTGGTCGTTCATGCTCATTCCGGCGTGATAGTAGTACACGCAATGCCAGAAGAGCTCCTAGATGTCCAGAATTATCTAAACACAATAGAAAACGTTGCACATAGACTCGTCGTACTAGAAGCGAAAGTGATTGAAGTCACACTCAACGATAATTTCCAAACAGGAATAAATTGGAGTTCACTCGTTGATCTTGGTAACGATGAGTCGGTTCAATTTAGTCACTCCGGCAGCAATGTCACCGCTAACGCCTCAACGCTAGGCGGAATTTTCGCAGCTAATGCAAATTTACAAGACTTTTCCGCCCTACTCGAAATGTTTAAAACACAAGGGGATGTGCAGGTGCTATCCAGCCCCAGAATATCCACAGTCAATAACCAGAAGGCAGTTATCAAGGTTGGCCAAGACGAATACTTTGTCACGGACTTCGATACGGAAACCGCCATCGAGGATGGTGTCGGTAGTCAGAATATCGATGTTTCATTGACACCGTTCTTTTCTGGTGTCGCGCTAGATGTACTTCCTCAAATCGATGGTGATGATAATGTGATTTTGCATATTCATCCAGCCATTAGCGAGGTTATGGAAGAAGAGAAAAATATAAAGATATCCACTAATGCGGATCTTTCCATTCCGCTGGCACTTAGTACCATTCGCGAATCTGATTCCATTGTTCGAGCCCGAAGTGGGCAAGTCGTGGTGGTGGGCGGATTGATGAAAAATGCGATGCGTGTGGAGGAATCTCGAACACCGGCCCTTGGGGATATCCCAATTCTTGGCGAGCTATTTCGAAATAGACGTGAAATTGAAACAAAGAGCGAGCTGGTAATTCTACTACGTCCAATCGTTATACATACGAATGAACAGTGGAAAGGTCAACTCAACAACAGTACTGAGCGATTCGATGATATACGGACGTCCAAGACATCTCGCTCTACTACTGAAGATGAACAAGAATCATTGGAGCAGTAGACCATTGTATCTTAATTTTTATAGATTAGACGCATTCCCATTCTCGTTAACGCCTGATACCGAATTTTTCCTAGAATACGGAGAGTTCAAACAGGCTTTAGAGGTTGTTAACTACGCTCTATCTACTGGGGAAGGAATAACCAAAATTTGCGGTGAAGTGGGAACCGGTAAAACTCTGTTAGCCTACAAAATAAAATCATCACTAGATGCGCAACATCAAGCAATACTAATAACCAACACTGCGATAAATAGTAAAAATCTAACCATATGCATAGCAAAAGAGCTGGGCATTAAAAACGCCCGTAAGATTGGCCGTCAACGCTTGATTGAGCGCATTCATAATCGTCTATTAGCCCTCCAGGCCGAGAACAAAAAAGTAACCCTTCTAATCGATGAAGCACAATCTCTTCCCGTGGATTCCTTCGATTCGCTTAGAATTTTCTCCAACCTGGAAACTGAGAAATCTAAGCTGTTTAATATCGTTCTTTTTGGCCAACCGGAACTTGACACAATTCTACAAGATAAACAGTTCCGTCAAATTCGTCAGCGCATTGTTTTCAGCCATGAAATACAGCCGCTAACTCCAGAGGCTCTGGAGATTTACATCGACTACCGACTGCATATCGCCGGTTACAGAGGTCAGTCATTATTCAGCAAGAGAGCTTTACAGAAGCTTCACAGTGCCAGCCAAGGAATTCCTCGAATGGTTAACATCCTTGGTCACAAGGCGTTGCTCATGGCATATGCCATGAATGATCAAAGTGTCGGTCTCGAGCATGTCAAAAAGGCCGCTATGGACACCGACGACGCTGTGATCAACTCTCGTTGGTTGGATACCAGGGGCTCATTTCTGACAATAAAGGGATATTTCGATCCTCGCTATAGAAAGCTTGGTACCGAATAGCACAGAAATGAGCCTACTCAATGACGTCTACAACGAGTTAAATACTGAATCTTCTGGCAAGCCTGTGCCTTGCTACACAAAGGTTCATGCTATCGAACGAATCCAGCCAGCTAAACTCACCATCGGTTCTCCCACTCTGAGATCCACCTGGTTAAAAGGCCTGATGGCTGCCGGTCTATTTGCAAGCTTGTCACTGGGCGGGTCAGCGGGGACTCGAACGGAGTCTATAAGTAGGGTATCGGACAAAACGACCCATAGCGCACTGTTGCCAAGATATGTAGCACCTAGTCAGCTTGCTAAATTTGAACCCAAGTATTTCACAACGGAATCGCATGACCAGAAGGCGCTCACGCCTACCCAAAACGCCTTAACCGAGAACCCCAAACCATCACCGAAAGCTCGTAAAGCGCTTAAACCCCATCCGATAACACCGTTAGATGATTCCTCACCGGCTCAAAGGGCTGCTTCCCCACCACAGGGAGTATTGCTAAAGCCTCTCACCACTGAGCAGCGCTACCAAGCGAATCTTCGCCTGGCGGCAAAACACCTACAAGAGGCGAAACACGAGGATGCAGAGCGCTTACTTAACCGTATATTGGACAACGATCCAACACGTCATGAAGCTCGATTATTGTTGGCTGAACTACTCTCCCAGCAATCGAATGAAAACGCAGCTTTGTTACTACTGTCAAACGCTATTCTGCGCTATCCAAATCATCTTCCATATCTCAATACTTACTCCATTTTGTTATCAAAAAATGGACGGTATTCGCTAGCCATAAATGCTGTTCAGCACGCGCTTGAGGAGGACCCTCAAAACGCCCAGATTCACGGCCTACTCGCCGGTCTATTGCAACAATCTGGCAACCCGAAGGAGGCTCAAAAAAGCTACTTAAGCGCTTTGGAACTCGATAACAATCAAAAACGCTGGTGGTTGGGTCTGGCTATATCCAGTGATCAGGCAAAAGACAAAACAACCGCAATAAAAGCCTTTAAAAAAGCGCTCGGTCACTCACAACCGCCCGAAACAGAGCAATACATTGAAAATCGGCTCAAACAGTTAGTAACTGAGCTCTCAACAAACAACCTAAATAAGAAAAATTAAAGAGCCTCCTATGTCAGCAAATATGAAGCGGATAAAAGTTCGATTGGGAGATCTTCTGGTTGATAATAAGCTCATCTCAGAAGCGCAACTACGGTCTGCACTAGAAGAACAACAAAAAAGTGGCAGAAAGCTAGGCCGAGTTCTGATAGATATGTGCTACGTCGATGAAGACGCATTGCTCTCGGCACTTTCTACTCAAATCGGTATTCCCTACATAGACCTTACGACATTCGATCTGGATGCTACTCTCGCCAAACGTTTACCCGAAACGGATGCTCGCCGCTATCGAGCGTTAGTACTCAAAGAAACAAACAATGGTCTTTTGGTTGCTCTGGGAGATCCCACCGATATATTCAACTACGATGCAGTCGCAAAGGCACTCAAAACTCCTATCGAGCTGGCAGCTGTAAAGGAAAGTGATCTTTTGGCTAGCATTGATCGCCTGTACAGCAGCAACGAACAACTCAAGTCTTTAGCCAGCGAAGTGGGTAAAGACGTGGGCGATAGCTCGGTCAATCTTGATCGACTAATCGCCGCGAGTAGCGAGAACGATGCACCCGTGATGCGCCTCATTCAGTCAGTATTCGATAGCGCAGTCAAATCCAATGCATCTGATATTCATATTGAACCCGATGAAACCGTGTTGCGTATTCGAAAACGGATAGATGGGATTCTGCACGAACAAATACTTGACGAAAAAAACATCACTAGCGCCCTGGTGTCGAGACTCAAACTCATGGCCAGTGCAGACATTTCGGAAAAGCGACTACCTCAGGATGGCCGTTTCACCGTAAATGTCACTGACAAACAAATCGATGTACGACTTTCTACGATACCCACGCAATTTGGCGAAGGTGTGGTTATGCGTCTACTCGACCAAAGCAATGCGATCAGTAACCTGGATGCGCTAGGTATGCCGCAGCCTATGCTTGAAGAGTTTAAAAATATAATCCACAAGCCAAACGGACTAATACTGGTCACCGGACCGACAGGCAGCGGTAAAACAACCACACTGTATGGCGCTCTTCACGAACTGAATACGTCTCAACGAAAAATTATTACCATTGAGGACCCTATTGAACGGCGCATGTCCCGCATTAATCAGGTACAGGTGAATAATAAAGTTGGGCTAGACTTCGCAAAAGTATTAAGAACAGCACTGCGACTCGACCCAGACATTCTGTTGTTGGGTGAAATTCGTGACCAGGAAACGGGTGAAATTGCGCTGCGGGCATCCCTCACAGGGCACTTGGTGATGTCTACTCTGCACACCAACGATGCCGTTAGTACTGCCGTACGATTAATGGATATGGGCCTGGAAGGATACCTCCTGGCCTCATCTATAAAAACAATTCTAGCTCAACGGCTGATTCGTCGAATCTGTAAACACTGCAGTACACCGGTAGAGCTGACCGTCAATGAGCGAGCCTGGTTAAATCGGCAAACGGGTGATTCGTTAGAACATCACTCCTTTATGAAAGGCAAAGGCTGTAATCTGTGCAACCATACAGGCTACCAAGGCCGTATCGGTATCTATGAGATGTTGACTATGGATTCGGCCTTGGCAGAGGCACTATGTAATAACAATCAAAATACCTTCCAAGAAGCGGCTGCAAACCAAGCGGGTTACACGCCGCTTCAACAGAACGCCATTGCCTACGCACAAGATGGCATCACCAGCATTGAGGAATTGATGCTCCGGTTTGGATGGTCCGACTAGTGCCTACCTTTAACTACAAAGCCGGGAGCTCACAAGGCAGCGCCACACAGAATCACATCACCAGCTATGCGCCATTGATGCTCCGGTTTGGATGGTCCGACTAGTGCCTACTTTTAGCTACAAAGCCAGGAGCTCACAAGGCAGCTCCGTCAACGGAGTGATTGATGCAAACAGTTCAGATACCGCAGCAGCCAGCCTCATAGAGAGTGGACTAACTCCGGTAGAGCTATCACCTTATGTTCAACAGAAGTCTGTGGTCCACAGTCTGAATGCCCTCCTTCAGCCAAAGATACATAACACAGATTTGATTCAATTCAGCCGACAGATGCATAGCATGCTTCGGGCAGGTATCCCAATGTTTCGGGCCATTAGTGGACTGGCGGAAACCACCAGCAATATTAAATTTAAACAGACGCTGCGTGAAGTCATGGACACTTTGGAGTCAGGTCGGACCCTATCAGACGGGTTCGAACAACACCCTAAAGTGTTTTCCAACTTCTTTGTTAGCTTGGTTCGCGTTGGAGAGACCAGCGGTAAGTTGGAGGAGATTTTTAAAAAACTCGCCTTCTATTTAGATCGTGATCATGCGACACGAGCTCGAATAAAATCAGCTCTACGGTACCCGTGTATTGTTATCGCGGCGATTGCCATTGCACTGTCTGTAATAAGTGTTATGGTAATTCCTGCGTTTAGTAACTTGTTTAATAGCTTTGGAGCAGAACTTCCAACTCCTACGCTGATACTCATGAGCGTTTCGGATTTTATGGTGCGTTTTTGGCCGGCCGTGCTCGGTGGTATCTGTGTTCTGTTTTATGGGCTCTATACCTATGTAAAGACTGAAACGGGTAGTTACCGCTGGGACAAACTGAAGCTGCGACTGCCCTTGATTGGAGATGTTGTCTATAAAGCTTCACTAGCTCGCTTCAGCCATCTTTTCTCCATGTCAATTGATGCCGGTGTGCCATTGGTAACATCACTTTCTGTAGTAGCAAACGCCTTGAACAATGCCTATTTGGAAGACAGAATACATTTAATGCGTGATGGGGTGGAACAAGGGAAATCTTTGAGTGTAACGGCCACCAGTACAGGTATATTCGACCCATTAGTTCTGCAAATGCTCGCAGTCGGAGAAGAAACGGGCACAACGGGTGAGTTACTTGCAGAAATTTCGGATTACTACGATAGGGAAGTCAGTTATGCCGCTGAAAAGCTTAGTGCAGCAATAGAACCCATATTGACCGTTGTAGTCGGTGGACTACTGCTTGTTATGGCGATGGGCATTTTTCTACCCATGTGGGATTTAGCGTCTGTTGCTTTGAACTAACTGCTTGAACAACACAAAAGGTCGCATTGATTGAGAATTCTTCTTATATTTACCCGCAATTATCGAAGCTGAATCACAATTCCATGCTGCAATACCAATCTGATTAGAACAGTGGCCGATAACTGTTCGACACGGGTGTTAACCAAATTCAATTGAGCAAAGGATGAAGGCTCTTAAATCTGCAAAGGATCGCTTGGAGGGTGGATTCACCCTGGTCGAACTCGTTTTGGTCCTACTTGTGATCGGCGTTCTTGCCTCTCTCGCGATCCCCAAATTCGTTGATCTTAAACGCGATGCCCAAATTACCGTACTGAAGGGGGTTGTAGGTTCGCTGAATAGCACTACTGCGATCTATCAACCGGTGGCTGCGATCCACGGCATTAAAAACGGCGGAGTACCCATCAACGGCGACACGGTTCAGTTTCGGGCCGGGTTTCCAGACGGACATTGGAACAACGCTTTTCGCTATATATTGGATGCAGCCACCAAAGCCGGCTACACCAGGGCAAACGCCCGATGCACCGGATACCGCCTCTGCGGTGTCGGCAACCGATCCAGAATACCTGGTGTGGCGGGAACAACGGGTGGGCGCGGCGTCATTATTTGGCCCGAGGGATACATTATCGGCGACAATTGTTTTACCTACTACTACAACCTCTACGATGGCAGCTATCCATTAATTGGATCAGTCGATTCCGGCTGCTAGGCCCACCCTTGCCCACCGTACTCAATCCCGCACATATCTGAATTAAGTCACACTCTGAATGCGTTCACCCTACTCCTGGAGTCTACCTCCGGATATGACTCTATACGTCTCCTGTATTTGAACGAAAACAGCATCGGTATCAGCGGTCAATTGCTCACGGTATATGTGCTCTCTGACGCACGCCGCTAAACACAAAGCGTAGATAAAAATGAATTGTAAAAAGGTTTGCAACACTTCTCCGATGGGTGAGCGGTCATATTACTCAAACGCAACCGACCTACATTGACACCTCGGTTCACGGGACGCACAATACGATTACAAAGCATCTTGATGAATGAGCACGGATATGATTTCAGCACTACAAGCCGGTCGCACCGGCTTTTTTATTGCCCTGTTATTAGCCGTCACTGCCTGCAGTGATAGCAACACCAATGGTGGCGCGGTGTCACCTGAAAACGAAAGTGGCACCTCTACCAGTGGCACCTCTACTACCGATGGCGGCTCTTCAACCACTGGGGGTAGCACAGATGTAGGTGAGCCTACTACCGAGGGCAGCACGACTAGTGATAATGCCGATGGCGCAGATAGTACTACCGGTGGTGAAAGCGATTCAGGTGCAACCAGCGTTGGCGACTCCGATGGATCTGATGGTGCCTTGGATGGCAACACTGATTCCAATGGTACAACGGATGGTAGTGATGGCTCCTCAACCGACGCCGGCGGTTCCTCTGCGGGCGACTCTGATGCTGGCAGTACAACGGGCGAAGCTGGTACTGATGGATCTTCTCCGCCAAGTAATGGGGTCGACCTTTCCGGCGGCGATGACGATAGTCCAACCGCTACGGAAACAGCCTCTCTCCAAGGGCCATTCATAAGAGACGAATCTCGTGGCGCAGGCCCACCATCGAGCCCAGCAGGCCTGACGGCTCTACTCACCAGCGACAATTGGGTGGAATTTACTTGGAGCCCATCAGCCGATGATCAATCAGTTGAAGCCTATGAGATTTACAGAGATGGCTCTCTGTTGTTCACTGTGCGTGGGGATACAAACTACGAATTCGACTACCGGTATTGGTTAACCACCTCCTATATTGACTGTAACTACACACGCTATCCGGGTTGTCGGGACACCCAACCAGCGGCAGCAGGTGCGTACGAATACACCGTCGTTGCCGTGGATAATGAGGGTATGCGATCAGGCCCTTCTGAGCCTTTAGTTATCCAATTAGTACAGCCACAAAGTGGTGGTGCGGACCTGACCGACTATTCCATTGTGTTCGAGGACGAATTCGATGGCGATGGCTTGGATCGAAGTTCCTGGAAAACAGCGTTGCCTTGGGGGCCCGATAGAATCATCAATGGTGAATTGCAGTATTTTGTCAACATTTTTGGAAGTTCACCGCCTAGCTACGATCCGTTCGTATTCACCGGAGAAACTTTGCAGATTACCGGTATAGAAACCCCTTCCGAATTATTGTCGGATGCCAACAATCAGCCCTATCTATCCGGCGTTATCACAACAGCAGATTATTTCGAAATGACCTATGGGTATGTCGAAATGAGTGCTCGAGTCGCTGGAGGTGAGGGTTTACTGTCTACATTTTATTTGTTCAATCAGTATTTCGATGACAACAAACCTGAAATCGACATCGTGGAATACATAGGTTCTCGCCCAGACAAGGCTTACCAAACCTACCACTACTTCGATAGCAACCGAGCTCGATGGGCCAGCGGAGAAAACCACTCCTCCCCAACGATGGAAACAAACACTGGGATTACCCTCAGCGCCGGGTATCACAACTACAGCGTACTTTGGGAGCCCGGTTTAATGGTGTGGTACATCGACGGAGCTGAAGTTCGCCGAGTTGTCGGGCCCAGAGTATCTGATGAGCCTATGAATATCATTGCACAACTCGTAATCGGCAGCGAATGGATAGGCTCACCCACCCCTGCCTCTCTGCCGGCCACATTTGAAATCGATTATATTCGCGCTTGGCAACGCAATTGATCTAATGGTGCAGGCTGACGGTTCCGATGGCTTCCGCCACAGCCGTCAGCAGCACATCTGGACTTACCGGTTTGTGCAATATGGGAAGCTGACGAGCCAGCGCGCTTTTTACACTTTCCGGTGACGTGTCACCTGTTACCAACACCGCTGGGATATTGCAATTCAATTGTTCCCGAATTTGGTCCACCGCAGTGATTCCGGTACTGCCATCCCCCAATTGATAATCGACAACCAGAACATCTGGAACCACCGACGAGTTTCTTATCAAGTTTAACGCGGTGTCGGCATCTGCTGCCGACCAGGTGGTACACCCCTGCGCCAGAAACAAAGATTTCATGCCCGTTCTGATAATAGGATCATCGTCAATCACGAGGATGCAGCTACGCGAAATTTCTGTACGTCGATCTACTGTTGTGTCGATTTCGATATGTTCTGGGCTACCCGCTGGCACACTGAGCGTAAAGGTTGAGCCTTTGCCTACTGTGGAATCCACTGAGATTTGAATATCCAACAATTCACATAAACGTTTCACTATTGCCAAACCTAAACCCAGCCCTTTACCCTGCTTATGTCTATCGGATTCAACCTGATGAAACTCATTAAATATACGAACTCTCTCTGCCTCAGGTATCCCAGAGCCCGTATCTGTCACGGCAATTTCAATTCGATCATTACGCCCGGAGCAAGCTAACGTCACACTGCCGCTTTCGGTATTCTGTAGCGCATTGATCACAAGGTTTCTAGTGATTCGTCCCAACAACATAGAATCAGAATAAAGTATGGAATCATCCACTTGCTGGATGTAAGTTAAGGAGCGCTCATGAGCCTGTTGGGAAAATTCTTCCTCCAACTCATCGAACAGCAGTTTCGCACCAAAGTCTTGGCATTCCTTCTCGATAACGCCTGCGTCCAATCGCGAAATATCCAGACAACCGTTAAACAAGTTATTCAATGCACTACAAGATGTTTTTATCTGTGCAACCAGTTGCTCTTCATCACTCCCTCGAATGCGCGATTCTAGGATATCCAAAAACAATCCAATGGCATGCAATGGCTGTCGCAAATCGTGACTAGCCGCCGCCAAAAATTTATTCTTTGCTGCAACAGCCTCTTCAGCGATTGCTTTGTTTTTTTCCGCAATTTGTTTTTCTTCAGTGACTCTGGAGAGCATATCCGTGCGTTCCACCAGCATCATTTCATGTTGATTTTGTTCAGTGATGTCCGCAGAACAAACCAATAGGCCATAGACCTCACCTTTTGGATTTTTCAGAGGCACACGGGTAGTTCGTAAATACCGAGGCGTACCTGAAAACATATCCCAGGATGGATTGTCCTCGATAGCAATCTCTCCGGACCCAGTCACAGCATCATCCTGTGGCCAAAAACCAGGCCATCCATCGCTCGGATCACCCAGAACTTGCGCCTCTGTACTACCCGCTTCGAGATCATTTTTTCCCAACAAATGAGATATTGCAGTATTCGCCACCTTTGCATACTTTTCGCCAACGGCGAGAAATCGGTGGTCGAGATCCTTTAAAAAGATCCAGTCAGATGTGTGATTGACCAACTCCTGAATCACTGAATAAAGCGGATGTTGGGTGTTTTCTAACGACAAGGGTTGGGTGTAGGTTCGAACAGCTTGTTGCACTCGATAGTGAAATAAGTTCGTTCCAATGTCGGTGTCAGTAACAAAATCGGCAAAACGAAAACCACAAGGAAAGTCAGAAAAGAAATCTTGGTTGACGGACACCAATGCGATCACCGGAATTTTAAGTTCCGCGAGAATCAACTCATTGATGGTTTGGGAGGTATCGCTGCGAACGTCGGCTACAAGACAATCTACGTCAGTTAACGAATCGTCAAGCGTTTCAACGATGCAGCCACCCACTTTCCTGTTGATGACGTCAGGGCAGCCAGCTTTGAATACACCAATGATGAGATCACGAGAGTCCAAAGTGGGGTGCCGATCCTAGCCAAAAGTTAAGTTTCAATATACCTGAAGGCTCTCAACAAATACAATTTTCACGTCGCCCGAGAATGAAACAGGGACTGGGACTGTCGAGTCGACCCGTAATTCTCCCTAACGCACGCAGATCTTCCAGTTGCCATGGATACCATTGGATTAATAGACCAGCTATGGCGTTTCAGCGTCCACCGGTCACATTGATAAAAGAGCCAGTGACGTAGCTGGCCTCTGATGAGGCTAACCATAGAATCGCATAGGCCACCTCAAGGGGTTGCCCTGCTCGCTTCATTGGCACTGTGGGCGCAATTCGCTCAACACGATCAGGTTCTCCACCGCTGGCATGAATATCGGTGTCGATGATGCCTGGCCTTACAGCATTAACACGAATTCCTTGCTCTACCACTTCTTTTGCAAGTCCCACGGTAGCCGAATCAATTGCACCTTTACTCGCTGCATAATCAACATACTCGAAGGGTGAGCCGTGAAGAGCGGCTACAGATGAAACGTTAACAATGCAACCACCCCGGCCACCATGTATGGTCGACATTCGGCGAACGGCTTTAGCAGAGCACAGCAGTGTACCGGTAACGTTGGTTTCAAGAATTCGATTAATTCTATCGGCCGTCATATCAGCCACCGGTATAGAACGATCCAATACAGCCGCATTGTTCACTAACACATCCAATCGGCCAAAGGCCTCTTCTGCCTGGCTGAAAAGACGATCAACCTGCTGAGCTTGACTGACATCAGCCTGAATTGCGATGGCGTGCCCACCGGCCTGTGTTATTTGATCGCAAACGGCTTGCGCGGCGTTCGATTGAGTATGGTAGTTCAACGCAACCTGGTACCCACGTTGGGCAGCCAGTGTCGCTACTGCTGCACCGATTCCTCGGCTGCCTCCAGTAACCAGCAAACTTTTTGATGCGGAGCTCGACATAGCTTTGACCTATCCCAATGTGACCGCCCTCCATAGTAGTACGGGGCTAGCAATATAGGGAAGGTAGTTACCGGAAAAGGTATGCGGTCGAGAACTTATTTGCCTTAGCAGTTGTTAGCGATCATCACAACGTGGATAACCGGTTACAAAAATACCCGAGCCTTGCCACAACGTGTGGCCAGACTCGGGAATGTCGAGGTGTTATTCGCTGGCACGTATCGGACTTGATGCCATAAACTGATTGAACTCCTCTTGATCGGCCCGGCGTTTTGCGTCACGTCGGAAATCGGCAAAGCGCTGAGCTCGCTCCTTAATCTCATCTTTAATTTCACGGATTCGATCATACTGAGTTTGCTGATAGTCATGGAATACCACGTTATCAATATCAGCGCCTGTTTTACCTCTTTGTCCAAACATACTTGTCCACTTTTCCTTGGCCGCCGCCGGGATATCCCGCGCATCGCGACCGGTTAAGATCCAATACAGGACGAATAGTCCCATGGGCCAGAAAAATACAAACCCCACGACCATCGCCGCGATGTTGATTCCAGACCAATTTGCCCGACTGGTTAAGCGTCCTCCACAACCACCCCAAGACTCTCGGTGGGATTGACTGCCTGCTGAGCGTACCGAACACATATGTATTCCCCTTGTTTACCTATCGAAGCGATTCCCGTTGCGGTGTTCAAAATTTGGGCTTTTGCTTCAGTTATTGACTAATGCGAACACCGTTCACATTGAATATACTGAATCTGCCTACAGTTTTCAAGACAAATGGACGAAAAAAGTGAACAATGTAAACATTAATCGAGCAAAATTTGCTCAAACACGGCACATTGGGGGATTTTGAGGTGAAAAAGAAAGACAAAAAGTCCTACCACCACGGCGATCTAGCCGAGTCGCTCTTAGCTGCTGTTGATGAAATAGCGAGCAAATTTGGGCTGGAAGCAGTCACTTTGAGAGGCTGCGCAAAATTGGTCGGTGTATCGCCCTCGTCCGCCTTTCGCCACTATACGGATAAGCGAGCACTGCTCACGGCCTTCGCGACCCGCGCGTTGCACCAGTTGTCCGACCAAATGGCTGCGGCCAAACTCAAAGCTGAAGAACAACAAACCAATCCGTTTACCGCTGTTGGATTGGCCTATATTCAATTTGCGCTCGATAAACCCGCGTTCTTTAGAGCGATGTGGCGCGAGGATACGATATACACCAATGATGAGAGTTACACCGAAGCCGCTAATGCACTGGGTGATCATCTCAGAGGTGGATTCGCCAATACCTTGGAAGACCATGACCCAGACAGTTTCAGTGCCGCCGAGTTACTGGCTTGGTCTTCTGTTCACGGTTTAGCTAATTTGTTTGTCGATGGGCCAATTGGAAAGCACGACACTCGAGCCGAAAAAATGAAAAAAGCTCGCCAAATGATCGAAGCCTTGGCTCCCGCGTTTCAACACCCCCCAATGGAGTAGAGACATTGTGAGCTTTGTGCTTGATGCACGTCTGGAAAAAGACGGAATTTGTATCGCTGAGAATGCAGGTTTTGTTCTTAATCTAATGAACGATGCTCGGTACCCCTGGTTGGTTCTGATTCCGAAGGTGCCAAACATCACTGAACTGTTTGAATTGAACGATGCGCAGCACCGGGCTCTAAATCGAGCAACCCAGTTGCTGGGTTATCACTTGATGAACAGGGTTAACGCAGACAAACTCAACGTTGCCGCCATTGGAAATATTGTTTCTCAGCTACATGTACATATCGTGGCTCGCCATCGGGCAGATTTCTCTTGGCCTGCACCTGTTTGGGGAGTGGGTGAATCACAGCCCTACACTGAACCAGAGCTGCACCAAATATTGACGAAGCTGGGATCGTTACAAGGATTGTTGGACGAGGCCAGTAACGCTTGATTAGAATTAGCTGAGCGATTCCACAATCACCTATCAACAGCCTGAGAATGGTAACGATGCAAGAAGCCGTACTTACACGCCAAGCGGAAGATGCCCCTTTCTGCGCAAATCCAGCCGATTCTTTTACCATTCCCGCCCGATTTTATCTCGACAGCGAAATATATAGCGCCGAACAGGCCAACATTTTTTACCAGCAATGGTGGTATGCAGGACACGCCAGTCAACTGGCGAAAGCAGGCGACTACCTCAGTACCAGTATTCATGATCAAAACGTATTCGTTGTCAGAGACACAACAGGAAAACTCAATGCCTACTACAACGTGTGCCAACATCGCGGTCACGAACTGGTCTCCGGCAATGGGAATGCAGCCGTGATCGTCTGCCCTTATCATGCGTGGTCTTACGATTTGGATGGCAGTTTAAGGGGAGCTCGAAACACAGACGGGATGCCCGGATTTAAAAAATGCGACTTTGCATTGAAACCTGTTCGAACCGAAGTGTTTTGTGGCATGGTGTTTATAAATCTTGATGTGGACGCAGTGCCACTGAGGGAGCAGGCCAGCGAGTTAGAGAGGGAAATTCGAGACTATGTGCCAGCGGTGGATTCGATCGCCTTCGCGCAGCGCGATACGTATCACGTAAAAAGCAATTGGAAGGTAATGATCGATAACTTTTTAGAATGCTACCACTGCCACACTGCGCACAAAGATTTTGTTAATTTAGTCGACATGAAAAGCTATCGATCCGTTGCAAAAGGTATTTATTCAAGTCATGTATCCAATGCAGTGAAAAACACGGCCAGTAGTGCTTTTGAATTCGAAAAAGGCGATGTGGATTTTGGTTATGCTGGTTGGTTTTTATGGCCTAATTTAACCATTTGGGCCTACCCTGGAGAGGCAAACCTATCGATTCTTCAGATGATACCGAATGGACCTGAGAACACCATTGAGTACCAAGATTGGTTTGTGCCTGATGGCAAGCCAAGCAAACAACTAAAAGATGCCATGGACTACCAAAAAGATGTTCTTCAGCCCGAAGATATCAGCTTATGTGAAAGTGTTCAGCGAGGTTTAAAGTCAAAAGGCTACAACCAGGGCCGCTTCGTCATAGACTCCGAAAAAAGTGAATTATCAGAGCATGCGGTGCATCATTTTCAGGAAATGGTTGTCGATGCACTGGGGGCAGATCTTAGTTAGAGCTCTAGCTTGCACTACTCCCACCTCGCCAATAGATAGCGCCGTTGTTAAAGTGTTGATCTGGCTTTGGCGTTACGCTAATGAACTTAGCATTACGCCTCGAAACCATGGCAGGTCACAATACTGCGCCCCAGCATTCTAGGTTCAGGCACATCTTGGCGGCATTTGTCCCAGGCCTGTGGGCAACGAGGGT
>JAHQVR010000259.1 GCA_019634245.1 Gammaproteobacteria bacterium | reverse complement strand
TCGTCGGCAACTTGCTCGTGTTCACCGACAGCAAGACCTTCCATGCGGAGCTGAAAGGCCGGGACCTCCGTACCCCTGCCGCGGGCTTCGAGGTTATTTATTACTCAGAAGGGCTGTCGGGCACCGTTACGGCTGTCAACAGCACACTTATCGGCAACAGTGCTGAGGGCGGTGATGGCGGCGGGGATGGTTCTAACGTTACAGTAGGTCAAGATGGCCAGGGCTTGGGCAACGCCTTGTTCGTATTTGGCGGTAGCCACAGTCTCAATCACGTGACCTTAGGCAGTAACCAACGCCTTGGTGCCAACAATACCAGTAGTATCGCGGTGGTCGTTTACAATCAAAACAACGATTTTGATAAAGATAATGGCCCCGCATTAGACTCGGTAGCAGACGCACAGCTCAACATCAGCAACTCAATTTTAGCGGATCCAGCTAGTTGTGATGTCTCGAGCAATTTTAGGTTTGCGCCCATTAGTATCGTGGAACCATTTAATTTAGCTAATAACAATCTCTACACCGACACAGACTGCGGCTCCAATGACGTTGCCAGTATCACTGGCCTTGCCAGTGACTTAGCCGATAATGGCGGGCCAACTCAAACCTTAGCCATCAGTGCAGACAGCAATGCGTTGGATCAAGTTAGCACCAACACTCCCGCCACCGATCAGCGAGGCGTGAATCGCCCTAGCGGGTCAGCGGCAGATATCGGAGCGTTTGAGTTGGACCAGAGCCAGCCAGATAGTGAGTTTTATATTGTGCCCCTGTCGAACGGGAATGCTGTGATTATTGAGCTATAACGGATTGTGATTGCGATAGCAGGGAGTGGATTGAAATCGGCTTGATGCCTGCTTTGAGTATTACACGGCCTTTTGCATTACTCAAATTAGGCGGTAGTTTTCCCATTGCTGCCATTGGCTAAGTTGGCAAAAGGCAAGACACGGCCACTAGTTTTCCTTCTTATAGTATTTATCTCGTTTTTACACAGTCTCTGCCCTTAACTGCCGGACAGCAATGAGCCTGACCGTTTTGAATATAAATTCATTTGGCTCTAGTCGGTTTTGCGCGTAACATGATACTTATAATAATAAATCGGGTGGTTGGGTATGAGCACTAGCAAACAGTGTTTCAGCGTGAATGGATGCAATACAAAGCTGAATGAAACGCGAAAATTTAAACTCAGTCATTTGGCCTTAGCAATCAGCCAGAGTGTTGCCATTGCGTCTACTCAAGCTGCGACCTTAACCGTCAATACGGCCTCGGAGATTCCCAGCAGCATAACCTGTTCTCTTCGTGATGCCGTCGATTCCATCGATGCTGGTGCTGTATTAAGTGGTTGCGTGAATTCATCGCTTAACGACTTTGGAGTGGCAGATACCATCCAGTTTTCGAGTTATTTTAATTCCCCCAGAACACTAAATTTGAACGCGGAAGGCGAGATAGCGATCACTCAGTCGGTGGCCATTAATGGGCCAGGCGAGGAGCAATTAATTATCAACGCAGGCGGTGCCAGTAGAATTTTCAATGTTAGTGGCCCGGACGATACTGTCAACATAAACAATATGACGCTCATCAATGGTAGTGCGTCAGTTGGTGGCGCAATTTATGTAAATAACGTTGGTTTCTTCACATTAAGAGACGTGATTATCAGTGGCAATTCAGCCTCACTCAGAGGGGGTGGAGTAGCGGCCCGCGACGTGGAGAATGAGTTGGTTATCGACGACGTCGATTTTGATAGGAACTACTCACACCGC
This sequence comes from Gammaproteobacteria bacterium, assembly GCA_019634245.1. The sequence continues at coordinate 16,342 of JAHQVR010000259.1, read as the reverse complement.
CAGGGCGGCGGCCTCGATGTCGATGCTTCCAGCAATGTTGGTGTTAGTAATTCACTGTTCTTTGAGAATCAAGCCTTGGCGCAGGTTGGTAGTTCAGGCGGCGGTGGAATGTTAATTCATGCAAGCGAATCGATCATATTGAATAACAATGTGATATCGCAGAACACAACCGGTGGCGATGGCGGCGGCATACTCATTAGTAGTTCTTCAGGAACCACTATTCAAAGCAGTGTTATAAGCAACAACGCCATTTCATCCTCACTTGCTGTAGAGAATCGTGAAGGCGGCGGCATTGCCTTTATATCGAGTTTTTTTTCGCGGATAGAGGGTAGTTTTATACGCGACAACACTTCAAATCATAGAGGCGGTGGTATTTCCGCCTATGGGTCTGACTCTGTGTATATAGTGCAAACCTCTATCAGCGGTAATAGTGCTGCGTTTAGCGGCGGCGGTTTCTACGGATTAGGCACGCCGAGTATTGCTATCCAAACAAGCAACATCAGTGGTAATAGTAGTAATTTAAACGGCGGCGGCTTGACCATTCGTGGGGGCGGAAATGCACTTTCGTTACGCAATTCCACTGTCTCGCGTAATACATCCAACCAACTAGGTGGAGGTTTGCATATCTACTCTCCAGGTGTACTAATGGATTTGGTCAACAATACCATTTCAAGTAACACCACAGTCTATGAGGGGGGTGGTATGCGCGTAGGTCAAGGTGCTGAAGTCGAACTGTTTAGCAACACCTTTACTGGAAACAGAGCAAACGATGGCGCCGGTATTTTTCGGGGTGATCAGGGCGCTGTGATCGGATTATTTCAGAACAATGTAATTGCAAACAGCCGTAGCGGGCCTGATTGCGGCAATGCCGATGGCGCCCCAATAGTATCATCCGAATTTGACTGGGTTGAGGACGGAAGCTGTAGTCGAGAGGCAGATGGCGACCCCAGGCTCGGCTCACTACGAGACAATGGGGGGTTTAGTGAAACACATGCACCGCAGCCAAATTCCGGTTTGATTGGGGCTGGATTCAATTGCCAGCCTACCGATCAACGCGGGGAATTAAGACCATCCGAAGGCTGCATAATCGGCTCGCTGGAGCTGGTAGTTGAAGAGAGTGGGTCGATCTTTGTTGTGCCATTGCCAGGTGGCGGGTCTGTGATATTTGAGTTGTAGCAAAGCGATAATTAACCCAGACACCCATCGCAAGATCCTTGCACAACACCTCTTAAAAGGAAATTCAAAATATGCCCCCGCTTAATAATTTTCAGCGCAACTGTGTCGCTACAGCAATTGCATCAATATTCGAAATGGGTATTGCTAACGCAGGCCGTATTGGAGTCTCTGGTAAGGCCTGAGTTTCCTAAACACTTTCCTGCTTCAAAAAATATTGTTGTTCAAACATCGTTGGCGGCACTCGATCATTATGAGTATGTCGCCGATTCGGGTTGTAGAACATCTCGATGTAGTTAAACACAGCAGCCCGTGCATCGTCTTGGGTTTTGTATATTGTGCGTCGAATTTTTTCCTTCTTTAGATTGGAGAAGAAGCTTTCTGCTACCGCATTGTCCCAGCAGTTACCACGTCGACTCATGCTTGGTTCAATGTTGAGCGTCTTGAGTAGCTTCTGACAATCACGACTGGTGTATTGTGAACCTTGGTCTGAGTGAAGCATGACCTTGTTGGTCGGCTTACGCTGCCGATAAGCCATTGTCAGCGTGCTCAAAACAAGATCGTCGGTCATGCGTGAACTCATTGACCACCCAATGATGTTCCGCGCATGCAATGCCCGACACAACTGGCTGGGTTTTGTTTACCAGCTGATCAGACGATCCTGGAACTGGCCAACGAGACATTAGATCACGTGAATGAGTCCTAACGAAACTCTAGGGAGTTGGCCAAGAATGTCTATGATTCTTTGCAGCGCGATTGTCCTTGTTAAGGGCGAGCCTAATTGCAGTCATTGGGTTGACTCACACTTTGACAAAATGTCTCTTGCCAAGGCATTGGCCAATCAACGCCTATGCCTTGCGCGAAACGCTGTTTTAATTACCTTGCGGGTTAGTCTTCGAGCTTCACGGAGTGTGATTAAGTCTCGTCTCAAACCAACTCTAATTTCTCTGAATCCACATCGAATATAACGCAAGGTTTTATTAGGTAAAAGCGCACTGCAATTAAGCTCAATTGACTGTTGAACTGAGCAACCATTTTCAGCCGCCAAATCACCCTCATTGGTGTCTGCACACTGATCATCCTCGTCCGCAACACCATCGTCATCTGCATCGCTGATTGGAGTGAATAAATCCAAACCAACAATTACTGGGTCATGATCTGAAGAACGGAACGGTTGTTGATCGTAGTAGCCCTCAGGATTGAACTCTTCGTTGTAATCAATTACTGCCGGCTCATCGGTATTGATGTGCCATTCCACCACGCCCGTGATCTGATCAATCAGCGAACTGTTGCCAATGGCGTGATCCAAATAACCCGCTTGCCCGTCGAAGGTAAACGAGTACCGTTCCGCACCATTGAATTCAGCGATTAAGTCGACATATCCCTGATCCTGAAGTGCAAGGATTGGGTCTTCTTTAGCGTAGGCATTTAAGTCCCCAATAATCATGACATCAGGGTCATCGATGCCAGTGGGGTTGGTAGCAATCCAAGCCGCTAAGTCGTTTGCAGCCTCGGTGCGCCTGGCATTCCAATTGCCCTGGCCATCGGCCTGATCAAAGTTTGGATCGTTGATGTCTTCTGGTGGCGATCCCTTGGATTTAAGATGATTCACGATCACTGAAAACTGTTCCTGTGTTTCATTTTCTTCAAAGCTCACCATCAATGGGGCGCGTGATCGCCCCTGCGCTAAATTTTGATCAAAAGCACCACTCGCTAAAGTAGCGGCGGTTCCCACTGGCGTTACTGATTCTGGCTTGTAGATCATACCCACCGCAATCGCATCACCACCCAATGGTGCATCACTGATTGAAGCAATCGCGTATGTGCCTTCGCCAAGGATTGCATTAACCGCGTTTACCAGGTTTTGAATCGCACTATCGGCGCCGTTACCGTTATTTTCCAACTCGACCAGCCCAAGTACATCGACCTCCATTGCCACGATCGCATTAACAATTTTGGCCTGTTGTCGGGCGAACTCAGAATCGCTGTCCGCACCTCGGCAACCTTGATCGCCGTTAGGGCCACACGTACCACGATTATCGCCTTGGTCGATTGTATTGAAATAGTTTAAAACGTTGTAACTGGCCACAGTGATACGACCAGCTGTACTGGCTGGTACAAATTCACGAGGGTTGCTGCTAAAAAATACTGGCTCCACCGTTGGGTGCAAACGATAGTCGTTTGCCGGCGGGTTAGCGGAATTGATTCGCCCGAAATCCAATACGCCAATCAAATTTGTTACCGAATCTCCGGCGCGAATAACCGAGGGTGGTGGGCCGCCTATATAGGGCACGGGCACCGGATTATCACCGAAGCGACTGATGTCTTGGCCATCGTCGAGAATCAAAATTCTGCGCGCATTTTCCTCTGCCAAAGCCAGTGCCTGTGGCGAGTTAGCTGGGAACTCGTTGGTTGGTTGGAACAACCGGCCCGGCACATCATTGTCGTTAGCCGAAGACAAGGTCATTTGCCCATACCGACCGAGAAAAAAGTTCTGGCTAACCGTAATGTCGCCGATAATTTCCACCAGCATGCCTTCGTACCGTTCCAGATCACCGTTGCTTGCCTCGGGTAAAAACACAGCCGTTGAGGCTATCTGGCCGGTGCCAGTGATTTCGATGCTTGCCACATTCTCAAGCTCAGTTTGACCAAAGAACTCATCAACATCGGCCACGATTGTTAGCTCATCACCCACTTGCACATCAACACCATCTGGGTCAAAAACAAAGACTCCATCCGATGTGGCAGGGTCGCTGTCACCCACTGGGTCCTGCAAAAAGAAGCCTCGTAGTTGGTCGTTACCTTGAAAGTCAGCAACCACTACTCCGCTGGTGATAACTTGTTGACCCAATAAAGGACTAACGTCACCCGAGCCCTGGATTTCCGGAATAGTTGCCGGTGTAGCAACCGGCCCACCAGTACAAGCATTGACCTCACCCGGAGTATCAACGCCACCATTCGGATCAAAAACCCCAATCTCAAAGCCCGTATCACAACGAAATACGTGGCCCGGTACGAACGAACCATCCGGCCCGATCTGATTGCTGCTATAGACCAACTCACCGTTATTTAGATCTTCTACCAACGCCAATGAATCAATTAGCTCACTCCAAGGTTCAATATCTAAAACCCCATCATCATTGGTGTCTAAATCATCTGCATTGGCACCTGTGAAATCACGTACCAGCAGATGCGTGACGTTATCACTGTTTTCAAAATTCAAGCTGGCTGTCAGATCGGCGGTAGCCAGACTAAAAGTAGACTCAGCGACCACGAATAAACCATTTGCCGGAACTACACTGCCAGTTAAATCAACCACCGCTTCGATAGTGCCACTGCCACCTGTGCCGTCACCTATAACTAGGTAGGTCACACCATCCAGTGACAGGTTTGGCGACCCGGTCAGCTCAAAATACTCATCATTGTCGCTACTGGGTTGATCTATGCGAATCTCGGAAAGCAACAAGTCACTCTCACAAGGGTTCGCAGCACCTGGAGTATCCAGGCTCTCAGCATCAGCTGGGTCAAATACCCCTATCTCAAAAGTGCCTCCGCAGCGAAACACATGCGCCGGAACAAAAGTGCCATCTGGGCCAATCTGAGTCTCGGAGTAGACTTGCTCGCCATTAAGCAAATTCTCGACCAGCGCGACAGAATCTATAACGGAAGTCCACGGAATCACATCCTGCACGCCATCATCGTCAATATCCAAATCCTGCTGTAGAGTCCCTACAAACCCCTCTACCAACAGATGAGTCACATTGTCACTGTTCTCAAAGTTGAGACTGGTGGTCAGATTGGCAGTACCTAGTGTAAACGTTCCCTCGGCAGCAACGAATAGTCCACTTGAGTCTAAACTTTGACTGCTCAAGTCAACAATGGCTTCAATAACACCACTGCCGCCAGCGCCATCTCCTATTACGATGTAGCTCAACCCGGCTAATGATTCTTGCGGTTCGCCAACAAGCTCAAAATATTCGTCGTTGTCGGTACTGGGCTGGTCTATTCGTATTTCACTTATTAGAGCAGCGTTGGCTGCTGCAGCGATTAGGAGTAAAGAGAGGCCAGCGAGGAGTCGGGTTGCTAGGGACATCATTGAAATATTGGCTAGGGTTATTGACCCCCATACATTAGAAGAAGAATTGGGCAGTCTCGTTAAAAATTTATGACATTACTGTGACATCAAACATATAGAGCTATCCTTAAAATAAAGCGGGGTGCATCTTTGGATGCACCCCGCTCTTTTAGCACTTGAGTTACTGCAATTCGCGCTATTGCTCAATCACATTTTCCAAGTCCAGCCCCCCAAGATTGGAGTTGCGCACTTTAACGGTGCCGACTCCCGTGTCAGCTTGCTCGATTTTCAGTTCCTCATCTTCACCACCGATCATCAAGCTTTTCACTACTCGCACAGCTACATTTCCGTCATCGGCCTCTTCCAACTCGATACCCTCTTTGCCGCCATTATTGTCAGCCGTGGTTATTTTCCGCAGTAAGACATTTAGATCACCGTCGCCTTCCTCAGACATTTTGAAGGCCTCGTCCTGGTTACCCAATCCTATAGTATCGATTACTGCTGACTCGATATCGCCAGCGTCTTCTTCATCGAAATCCAGCCCTTCATCGAAGTTGTTCGTCACTTGGCTATCCCTTACGCGGCTATACAAGCCACCTTCTCCCGCTTCATCGATATCGAACCCGTCATCCACGTCACGGTCACCGTCGTCGTCACACGGCCCTCCTTCAAATACCGGAATCAAATTGCAGTATTCACCATTGTCACTGAATAAACTACGACTCACACTACTGACAACATCGCCATCGTTACCCTCATCCAGCTCAACCCCATCGGCTCCTACTTTGGTAAAAACCGAGTCTTTCGAAGTGAAATAAATACTGCCATCGCCGCGTTCATCAACCCGAACACCGTCTGCATCAGCGCGACCAAACCCAACTCCGCTGACTTGCACCTTCTCTAGCTTTAGCATGAGCGAGGCCGAGGAACCGTCTCCGCCTCCGCCACTACCACCGCCGCAATCGTCACCCAAACTGCAGTCTGAAATATGAATTCCATGATGGCCAACCCGAGTGAGAAACAGATCGCTGATCTTGACCTTTATCAGCCCCTGCGCCTCAACGGGAACTAAAATTTCAATGCCCTTCCCACCGGCGGGTAATAGTGGGTCCTCATTGACCGCATCGAAGCTGCCTAGCAATACCAGATCCGAAATAACTACATCGCCAGCACCGCTAATACTAAGAATGTCAGAGTCTGGATCAATTGCAGATGCATTGATGGATTGACCACTGCCTAATATGCGAAGTTTATTAGGGTTCTCGCGGGTTAGAGTCTCCGTCAGGTTAATATTTTGTACATCATCCTGAAACCGAATTGTATTGGCACCGCTCGCTAAAGCAGCTCGCAATGAACCGGGGCCATCGTTATTGCCATTGGTAACCAGGCTCTGACCAGCCCAGACCGAGCCCGTCAAAAGTGAAATACTGATACTGACGGCCATAAAAATTTGCTGTTTCATGTTTATCCTCAATAAGCTAGTTGACTAAGGTCACCCAGTTTAAAGAGCAAATATGACAACTAGAGAACAGGCCAAGAGGCCGGGCTGGACGAGGCTGGATGATCGTTGAAAAAGGGGGTTGTTCGATCGGCACGGATCTATAATTCAGCTCGAAGGCTATCCCCCGTTAATTGGGTAGAGCCAAAAAAGCCCGCATTGGCGGGCATTTTGATTGAGTGGTGGGCCGTGCGCGATTGCGCTCCTCATCCATGAGTCGCGTCGCTGCGCGACCGTCCTGCGGACGTCCAAATCTGCTCCAAGCAGATTTGTCGAACGGATGCGTTCGCCTCGACACAACCAACAACTCAATAAAAAAACCCGCATTCGCGGGCATTTTGATTGAGTGGTGGGCCGTGCGCGATTCGAACGCGCGACCACCTGATTAAAAGTCAGATGCTCTACCAACTGAGCTAACGGCCCCTCTCAAACTGTCTTGAAGTAGCTTTCACTACCTCGCAAATCTTATCATCCATCGTGCGCGATTACTCGTATCTTCCTGATACTCGCCCTGCGGGCTACCTGCGGCAGTTCAAATTCGCTCCCGGCGAATTTGTCGAACGCGCGACCACCTGATTAAAAGTCAGATGCTCTACCAACTGAGCTAACGGCCCTTCTCAAACTCTTCTTTTTACAACCTTGCGGATTTATCTGTGAATAACATGGCCCGGCTCAAAAGAGGCGTGATTATCTTTGCTTGGATTGCCTTGGTCAACCTTTTTTGGCGTGTTTTTGAGACTTATCAATGCTTTCAACCTACACAAATGTGAATCAATATTAGTGGTGCTGCCAAGGCACGAACTTTCGATATGTCTTCCCGCGATTTAAAGCTCTCGCTTTGATTGATTGAAGGTTTCACAACGAGCAGAATATCGAACACGGATCTATAAACTGATTGCATTTTTCATGACACTACGAAGTATTCTGGCCCTAGTTTTAATCTTAGCCTCACTCGCCTGCCTCTACCCAGGTTTGTTTCAAGACATGCTAACCATTCGCGTGGGTAAGGAGGTGCCCTTTCTGGGGTACTTAGATTTATACGAGGCGACTCAGAGCATTATGCAGACGATTGAAACGCTCTTTGTAGACCAAAACTATCTTGTGGCTTGGCTCATTCTGATTTTTAGCGTGGTAGTGCCCGTGGCGAAAATCCTGCTTTTATTGGTGGTACTGTTTTCACCCAACGAGAGACTCAACGATACCCTCTTTCAGTTTGTTTCCGCGATTGGGAAATGGTCAATGGCAGATGTGTTTGTGGTCAGCATTTTTATGGCGGCTCTGGCTACCAAGTCTAACGAGGCGGTATCTGCAACACTGCATTCAGGGTATTACTATTTCACTGCCTATTGTTTGTTATCTATTTTGGGCACGCAGCTTATCCAGAGGCCCAAAGAGTCTTCAATTGTGAACTAGAGCGGGGTCGGGTGCATTTGCTTGGGCAAACCCCTCGGCTCGAATTCGACAGGAATCACATTCTCCACACACTTCTCCCGCTGGTCCAGGGTCGTAGCAGGAAATTGTGTTGGCGTAATTCACACCGAGCGCGAGACCACGTTGAATGATCTCAGACTTGCTCAGCATTAGTAGCGGTGCCTCTACACTGATTCGCTCACCTTCGACACCCGCTTTGGTCGCTAGGTTGGCTAAATTCTGAAAGGCTTCAATAAACTCTGGCCTACAATCGGGATACCCAGAGTAATCCACTGCATTAGCACCGATAAATATCGCTCGTGCGCCTAACACTTCTGCCCAGCCAAGCGCGACGGACAGAAAGACGGTGTTTCTTGCCGGAACGTAGGTGATGGGAATCTCATCGGAGCTTTGGGTCGGCACGTCAATCTCTTCGTCAGTCAGGGCTGAGCCGCCGAAATTACCGATGTCAATTTTAACCGTTCGATGCTCAATCACGCCATTGTCGCGCGCAACGTCGGCAGCGCGTTGTAATTCAATCCGATGTCGCTGACCATAGTCCATACTCAAGGCATAACAGCGGTAACCTTGTCGGCGAGCGATGGCGAGGACGGTGGCAGAATCTAAGCCACCAGACACAAGTACAATTGCTTTCTTCTCAGCTTGAGTCATCGCCTGGGTTATCTACCTTGGGCATTCTGCCAAAGTTGTTTGTGTAGTTGAACTTGCAGGCTAACGGGTAATCTGTCTTCCACCACCCAATCAGCTAAGTCAGTAGCACTGAGTTGCGCCGCTGATGGTGAAAAGAACACTTCGCAGGTCTTCGTTAGATTTTGATCTGTGACCAAAGATTTAGCCCACTGGTAATCCGCTTCGTCACAGATTACAAACTTAAGCGCATCGGAGTATTTCAGATGCGCCAAATTCTGATAACGATTATTACGCTCCTCACCTGAGGCTGGTGTTTTTATGTCCAGCACCGTGTAAACACGTTCATCTACATTACTGATGTCAAGCGCATTGCCAGTTTCCAGCGAAACGTTATATCCCGCGTCACAAAGCTGGGTCAGCAGCTCAATACAAGCGGGTTGGGCGAGGGGTTCACCACCAGTCACGCACACGTACTGTGCGCCATATGCAGCGACTTGAGCGACAATTTCAGCGAGTTCCATTCGCTTACCGCCATGAAACGCGTAAGCGGTGTCGCAGTATGTACAACGCATGGGGCAACCGGTAAGGCGCACGAACACCGTTGGCCGACCGACGCTTCGGGATTCCCCCTGAATAGAGTAAAAAATTTCGGTGATTTTGAGTGACACAATAAAGCCTCGTGTCAGCGAGCCACGCTAATTGAGTTTTTCTAGGCGATTTTTTGCTGAAATCGCTGCATCAGAACGGGGATGATATTGAATGATCTCTTGCAACAGAATTCTCGCTTCAATCTCATTCCCTTGGTCTTGCTCGATGTAAGCTGTTTTGAGCATTGCATCAGGAACGCGCGGGCTTTGCGAAAAATTATCGATAATGGCGCGAAAGTATTGTTTCGATTCGGGCAGGTTTCGATTTAGATACATCGACTCTGCAACCCAGTAATGCGCATCGTCTGCAAAGCCACCCTCTGGGTACTGCTCGATCTGTTGCTTGAACACGTCGACAGCGTCATCGTATTTAAACTGCTTTAATAAGTCGAAGCCTTGCTGATACAAAACATCCTCCGACAACACCGCAACAGCCGCGGGTGCTACAGCGGCTGGCGCTGATTGTGCAACATTGGGAGCTTGCGCTGCCGGCGCCGTATTGGAAGGAATTTGGATTACACCGCCGCTAGGCGCTTGTGGTGTAGGCGCTGGTAGGTTTGATTGCGCTGCTACCTGCCCTGGGGTAATAACTTGCCTTGGAGCTTCGGTCGCGGGCGCCTGATTTGCACTCTCCACCGGAGCTTGATTAACGACTTGCGGTGGCTCGGTGCTCACCCAAGTATTTGCAGATCCTGGCGCGGTCTCCCCGCCAGCATTGTTTACGTCGCCCTGACCACCGATAGATCGATCCACCACAGGAGGATAGGTATCGTTGGCTTGACGCGCTTGGCGCGCGGCCGACACTACTTCAGGGTTTTCATCAACAATGGTGCGGTCACCCTCATACGGCCGATAAAACTCTTCTTCGCCTTGAGCTGGCGGCGAAGCAGGAACGCCCGCGTTCGCAGAAGCGGCTTGCTGCTGGCCATCAGAATACGGCACCAAGGAACCATTTTCAGTGCCGGGTGCTGGAGCTGGTCGCTCTGTAACCTCAGGCACGCCAACTGGTGCACCGCTAGCGGGAGCATTGTAAGTCGGTTGCGACGGTGGCGCGGAGAATGACGGTTCTGAGCGCGACGGAGAAGCTGCCGCGCCAGAGCCTCGTTGCAGTTGGCGAATTTGGTACTGCTGCCGCTCCAATAGATCTCGTAATTCAGCCATCTCAGCTCGGAGTTGCTGTAATTCCAACACCATGTTGGCCTGCTGACCTGATTGGGCCTGCACTGGAGTGGCATAAAAAATCGGGGCAACCGCAAGGACCACCCCGATCAGCCAAATATGAATCTTCGCTGTCTGCATAATAGTTTTGTGTGACATCATTGAACGAAAAACTCGTTCTCCGTCGTTGGGTGAGTGAGCCAGGAGCAGGAGCTCCTAGCTCGACAGATCACCCTGTCTGTGGGTCTAGTACGCGATTTCGACGCGGCGGTTTTTCTGCCACGCTGCTTCGTTATGCGCAGTGTCCACTGGGCGCTCCTCACCGTAAGAAATATTACGGATTTGCGCACCACTGGCACCGCTGGACGCCATCAAGTTAGCAACGGCCAAGGCACGACGCTCGCCCAAAGCCAGGTTGTAGTCACGTGTACCGCGTTCATCAGCATGGCCTTCAAGGTTAACCTGAGCTACGCCGGTTTGGCCGATTTGAATTGCGTGAGCGCGAGCGATCACTTCAGATTTCTTATCAATCGCTGAGCTGTTGTACTCGAAATACAAAGTCTTGTAGTTCAACGGATTACCAATGATGCCAAGATCTTCCAATTGAGAGATCGTGTAGCCAAGCCCCTGCAGTCCAAATGGGTTTGTATCAGTAGCAGGATTCGCGACATCACCAGTACCTGGAGTCGACTCTACTACTGGGCCTTCAGGTTTTTTGTTACTTGCACAGGCCGACAAAAACAGCGTTAGACCAAGCAGTAGGGTTAGATGTAACTTGCGGTTCATATTGTTCACTCCAGGAGGATTTATTTTTTTGCCGAATATTATTGTCTAAATTATTGTCTAAGGGGTGACCACGACGGCTCACGCACATCACCCTGCACAAATTCTAATTTGGTACGAACTCGGCCATCCGATGATGCCACCATCAAAGCCGGTTCATAATCTTGCTCGGACGCATACAATACCATGTCTCCATTCGGAGAAAAACTAGGAGATTCGTCAAATTTGTTGCGCGTTATCCACGTCAATTCGCCTGTTCGCTCCTGCATTACGGCAATTTGACCGCCATCGTGCACTAAGGCCACACGCTCGCCGTTATAGTCGTAAGAGGCATTGGCATTTTCATCACCATCGAAGGTAATTCGCGTACTTTCTTGGCGCGCAAAATCATAGCTGTATATCTGTGGCTTGCCAGAACGATTTGAGGTAAATAGCAAGCTGCGGCCATCAGGTGACCAAGCTGGCTCAGTATCAATACCGTAATGCGTACTGATACGGGTGTGCTGTTTACTGTTCACGTCATACACGTAAATGTCGGGGCTGCCATTCTGCGAGGTTGAATAGGCGAGTTGGCGACCATCTGGTGACCAAGCCGGCGCTGAGTTCACACCCTTGAACTGAGCCACAATTTCATGTTGCCCCGTGGTGGTATCCAGCACACGAATCACTGAACCAGTATCAGCAAATGACACAAACGATAAACGCCGGCCATCAGGAGACCATGCCGGTGATAACAGCGGTCGCCATGATGCGAAGACTTCTTGTTCACCAAAACCATCCCAGTCCGCCACCATTAGACGGTAGCGAAAACGCTGGAATTCGATTTCAGAGCGTTTGATGAATGCAATTCGCGAATTGAACGCACCCGGCTTATTCATAAAGGCTTGGTAAACGCTGTCACTAATGATGTGCGCTGCGGTACGTAAGTCTTTGCCGCGCAAATTGGGAATACGTTTACCCTGCCCTACCTCTAACTCACGTGCGACATCGTAAACCCGGAACTGGACTTCGTATAAATCCGTGTCGAGCTTCCAAATTTCACCAATGACCAAAGCTTCAGCATCAATAAAGCGCCAATCCTTAAAGCGAACCTCTTCTGAGCGAGAAGGGAAGCTCATGTAATTGTTGGCGCTAATCGGTTCGAACTTGCCAGAGATTTTCAAGTTATTGGCGATTACCTGGTCGATCTGCGTCCCGGGTGCAGTGCCATCAATGGTTCGAAACGGGACGATCGCGATAGGCTTACCACGCACGGTTCCGCCACTAATGTCGATACTAACTTGCGCCTGCGCCGTGAACACCACACCACACAAGGCGAGAAGGAGCAGAACAGCGGATTTATTGATTAATTGATTCATAGCGATCTACAAGCCGGGTTAGCGACCATCGATTGAGAAATTTAGCGTAAGGTCTTGGAACATTTTGTTTACGTCCGGGTCTTCCTCTTGCGAAGGAATGGGTAACGGGCTAGAGGCATAAATCGCGGTCTCAACAGCTCTGTCGTAAGCATTGTTGCCGCTGGATTCTATGATACGTACCGCACGCACATCGCCTGATGACGACAATTTAACGTTCATTCTTGTCGATAAAGTGGGTGCAAAGTCTGGCGAGATCGTAATTTTCGGCTGTACACGTTGCTTAATTAAGGCTGCATACTTACTCGACAAAGTTGTGGCGCGCTGCTGCGCACGCTGCTGCCGAATCATCTGTTCTTCTTGTGCTAGGCGTTCATTCATCTCACGTCGCGCGGCCAATTCCTGCTCTTCGCGTTTGATTCGATCCAGCTCTTCTTGCTGCAAGCGTTGTTGCTCTCGTTTTTTTGCCGCTTCGGCCTCTTTGCGCTTACGCGCATCTTCTTGCTTCTTGCGTTCTTCGGCCTCTTGTTTGCGTTTGGCTTCTTCTTGAGCCTTCTTCAACGCAATTTCCTTACGCTGTTGCTCAAGCTCGGTGGCTTTCTCTTGTTCTTGCTTTTGCTTTACTTTGAGCTCTTCAATGCGCTTTTCTTCTTGTTGCGCATCGTCCTTGAGTTTTTGCAGGCGTTTGCGTTCGGCTTCTTTTTGTCGACGCTGCTCGCGCTCTTTTTGTTTAAGCTCGTCCTGCTTTTTTTGGATCTCTGATTCGTCGATGGTGGTCGCCTTTACAACGTCGACCTTTTCCGCGAAGTCTGCCTCGATAGATTTAGGCTTACTACTGAAATTAAACACCATGGCACCGATAATGATCGCGTGTACGATGCCCGCGGCAATGTACGCCATTAATTTGCTACGCCCTTGCAGACGCTTTCTGCGCTCGCTCATCTACTTACCCAAAACCCACTAATTATTTTCCGGCGGCGAAGTAACCAAACTAACGGTTTCTACCCCTGCTTCTTTAAGTAGCACCATTGCCTGCAACACATCGTCATACACAGCCGCACGATCACCGCGCACCAAGAAATCGGTCTGCGGTTTGAGCCGGTACAAGGCACTTGCCGCAATCAGTACATCTTCTGGGGTTTTTTCCAGATCATCTATGTAGTACTGCCCACCCGCATCAACCGTCAAAATAAAGGGCTCCGGCGCCTCCGGATTAAAGTCCACCGGATTGGAATTCGTTTGCGGCAGGTCAATTTTCACACCCTCGGTAAGCAAAGGCGCAGTCACCATAAAAATAATCAGCAACACCAACATCACATCGATGTAGGGCACGACATTAATCTCGGCGATTGGTTTGCGTTTGCGGCTGCGGTAACTCATTGCTTTGCGGCTACTTAAGCTTTCTCTTCGATTTTCAATTGCCGATTAACAATCGACACGAATTCTTCCATGAAAATCTCATACTGCGCGACCAACTTTTCGACATGATATGAAAAGCGGTTGTAGGCAATTACCGCAGGGATTGCCGCGAATAAGCCCATCGCAGTTGCGATCAACGCTTCAGCAATGCCCGGCGCAACGCTGGCTACGGTTGCTTGCTGGGTCGATACACCTAGGGCTCGAAAGGAGTTCATGATTCCCCACACAGTACCAAATAGGCCCACATAGGGGCTGGTTGAGCCAACCGTAGCAAGAAAAGGAATCTGCGATTCAAGATGGTCAATTTCACGGCTGAGCTCTACTCGCATGGCACGCTCTACCGCATCTAATAAATCGTTGTTGTTGGCATAGCCACGTTCAGAGAGCCTTTGGTACTCGCGATAACCAGCCACGAATATTTCTGACATACCTGAAGCTTTATCGGTTTGCGCACCCCAGTCGTTATACAAAGACTGCATGCTGCCACCGGCCCAAAACTCCTCTTCAAACTCGTTAGTTAAACGGCGCTCGCGACGCAAGGACTGGAACTTTGAGAAAATAATTGACCACGAAACCAATGAGGCAAGAAATAACAACAGCATCACCAGCTGAACGGTCAAACTCGCCTCGGCCATCAGCGAGAGTATTGACATGCTGTCCGGCGTCACGGTATGCGCTGTTGCTTGGAGATTTTCAGCTACCTGGGTACCACTTTCCAGAGTTTGCGTTGTTATATTGTCTTCACTCATGAAACTGTTTTCTCAGCTGTTTGGGTTCGGTGATGTTGTAAAAAAGTGAGAGGGATTTGTGAGAACTAGCTGCTTACATTTCGTCGCCCATTTCGCCTTTGCGCATGGCTTCGATTAGCGCCTTTGGCATGGCGGTTAATTTAAACGATGTGCTGTTCAATGTCGCTAGTTTTATACGTGCTGAGCACAATAATTCAGCGCCATTATAGACAGCCTGTTGTACCTCCAGCTTTACCTTACCGACGTGCAATACCTCGCAGCTTACGGTTAATTCATCGAACAATCGTGCCGGAGCATGAAAAATCACATCTGCTTGCTTCACAACCCATTGAAGTTGATGGTTTTGTTCCAAACTAACCACATCGTGGCCGATGGCTTCTAACCAGTCACAACGGCAGCGTTCCATGAAATTCAGGTAATTTGAATGATAAACAACGCCACCAGAGTCGGTGTGTTCGTAATACACCCTGTGGCTTGAGCGAAACATATTATTGTTGTTCGAAAAGTTTGCTTTGCGGGTGATCAGACTGATCTGGTGCGGTTAAACCAAAATGTGCCCAGCTGCGCTTGGTTACCACGCGCCCTCTTGGTGTACGCATCATAAAGCCTTGTTGAATCAAGTACGGTTCTATAACGTCTTCGATAGTGCCACGCTCTTCGCCTATGGCTGCCGCCAAGCTGTCGATACCCACGGGGCCACCATCAAACTTCTCCATAATGGCACGCAATAATTGACGGTCCATCCAATCCAACCCGTTGGGGTCGACTTCCATCATATCCAGTGCTTTCTGGGCAATGTCTTCGGACAACTGACCGTCGCCTCGGACTTCAGCATAGTCACGCACTCGCCGCAGCAAGCGATTGGCGATACGCGGTGTACCACGGGCACGATTCGCCACGGTAATCACGCCTTCCGGCTCGGTAGGAACTTGCAGGATATTTGCCGAGCGCTGCACGATACGCGTGAGATCCTCCGCATTGTAATACTCCAACCTTTGCACAATACCGAAGCGATCTCGCAGCGGAGAGGTCAATAATCCGGCACGAGTCGTCGCGCCGATTAAGGTAAATGGTGGCAAGGAGAGTTTTACCGTGCGTGCTGCCGGCCCCTCACCGATCACAATATCCAGCTCAAAGTCTTCCATCGCCGGGTAGAGTATTTCTTCCACTACTGGGCTGAGGCGATGAATTTCATCGATGAATAGCACATCGTGCGGCTCGAGATTGGTCAGCACCGCAGCTAGATCGCCGGCGCGTTCGAGTACAGGGCCAGAGGTTGAACGCAGCTTTACCTGCAACTCACGGGCAATAATATTCGACAGCGTGGTCTTGCCTAAGCCCGGTGGGCCAAACAGCAATACATGATCCAGGGACTCTTTGCGCGAGCGTGCAGCCTGTATAAAAATCGATAATTGCTCTTTAAG
>JAHQVR010000258.1 GCA_019634245.1 Gammaproteobacteria bacterium | reverse complement strand
GGGCGAATTAATGCTACCTGCCGGAGACACCGTTGAGCCCTTTGTTGATATCGATGACATCGCCGATGTTGCAGTCGCAGCACTGACTCGTACCGAACTTCGCAATCGTTTGTTTGAAGTTAGTGGGCCACGTGCCATGACCTTCAAACAATGTATGGATGAAGTCTCAGCTGTTGTGGGTTATCCGGTTAAGTTTACACAAATCCCGATAGAAGACTTTCTACAAGCGCTTCGTAACGAGGGTTTACCGGAAGATATGTTGTGGCTGATGAACGAACTATTCACCGTGGTGTTTGATGGCCGAAATTCTAAACCCACCACAGGTGTAGAAGAAGCACTAGGACGACCCGCGACTGATTTCAGTGAATACTTGCAAAAAGTCATGAAAACCGGCGCTTGGAGTCGCAGCAGTCTGGCACAACCTGCCTAAGTACAGTCACATCAATCTTTTTTGTATAGGAGAACGAGATGAAAGCTAAACTTAAAATCTTACAAATACCGTTATTGATTTTATCGGGAGCGATATTGATCCTTATCAGCACGTCGATCATTTTGTCACCGACTGATTTTTACGGCTCGTACAACATCGATCTCGGGATGAACGTCAGCCTGCTCAATGAGCTTAAAGCCCCGGCCGGGCTACTACTGGCAGCAGGCTTGTTTATGATTAGCGCCACTTTTATAAGAAGCAGGGTTGATACTGCATTAAAGTTAGCTGCACTGATCTATTTGTCCTATTCAGCCTCCCGCGTCGTGAGCATGTTGTTGGATGGTGTGCCTGCATCTGGCCTAATCACAGCGGCCGCGTTAGAAGTACTGATCGGCTTGGCGTGTATCGCCGTTGTAAGCGTCAGTAAAACACCTGTCACCGAGGTACGTGATGTTTAGTTCAATGATCACATTATTAATTTGCCTTGCAGCAATAAGCGCCGGTCTGATGGCCGGCGTTTATTTCGCGTTCTCAGGTTTTATCATGCGTTCATTCGATCAACTGGGTGCAACACAGGCGACGAACGCAATGAATGCGATTAATGAGGTCATATTGCGCTCGTGGTTTATGGCTTTATTTTTTGGCTCTACACTATTGTTTGCGATACTAACGGTATTTGCACTCTTTAGTGCAGAGCTGCCAGGACGTTGGTTGCTGTTGTCAATCGGGCTTATCTACGTTATTGGCATGTTTGTTTGCACAGCCATGTTTAACGTACCACTCAACAACCGTTTAGCGGATGTGCCCGACGACGAAAATGCCATGTCTAGAAATTGGGCACTCTACTACCGAACATGGACAGGCTGGAACCACTTTCGAGGTGTATGCTCTTTAGTAACGATGATACTCAGTATCTACTATCTGGTTTACCACATATCGTAAGAACAGCGAAGTTCGGTTAGTGCTAACCGGACTTTCGCTCATTCTTGAATTATCGGCGTGGCTACGTCGATGCCTTTTGCACATTTTAGGTAAACCATTTCATACATGAAATGATTAAGGTCAAATGACAGTTCATTATCGCAACAATCGCTGAGCCAAAAAAACACTGTTTCTTAAAACGCTCGAACGACCATCATTACAGACGACAAGGGAAATACGCTGACGATCATTATCCATCAATACCGTAGCTGACCAAAATAAATTAGAACCCTGTGCGGCATGGCTTAATCCATCGAGTTCAACAGGCGCCCAACCCATGGACATTCGAGCGCCTGGCACTTGCGGAAAGTGCAAAATTCGCTCGATAATATTGTCTTCTATAACTCCGAGATTACTCCTTGCCTGAAACAGGCGCAATAACTTAGCCCAGTCCTCGCAATTCAGGTGAAGGGTTCCTGCGGAAGACAATACCGGCGGATTGTCACTTTTATTTTCTTTAGGATCTACCGGCTCGCCCTTAAGTAGAGCCATTCCACCGACAAACACTTTAGCTGAATGTCCCCAGACTATTGGCGGGGGGCCATATCCAGCGCTTGTTATACCCAGTGGAGCAAACACTCGGCTTTCAAGTGCGCTCTCATAACTCGTACCGCAGAGGCGATCTATCGCCGCGCCCATAACTATATAACTCATGTTGGAATAAAGAAAACGCCCAGGCCTTCGTGGTGATTGTGAGAACGCCATCCTGGTCAGCTCGGTGCGTTGCAGCGATAGTGTCCGTTTATCCGAATGACCGGAAGTCAAGATTTTTCGAGAAGGGTTTGCAACCATGCCACTCAAGCAGTAGAAAAGCTCAGCTACCGTTCGCTGTTGCCACCCTTCCGCTATCGAGTCGCTCAGATCGGGGAACAGGTCGACGATTGACATCTCCCAGTCTGCTCGGTGTTCGGTAACAAACGTACCAAACAAAGCCGCGGTAATCATTTTGCAACATGAACCTATATGGATACTGTCGCTTGAGGTTACCTTTTCTTGATGACCTCTACGTCGTACACCGACAACGTCTAGTTCTAGCGCGCCGTTTCTGTCTGTTACGCCGCCGAAAACGGATGGTACGTCGTGTTTTTTCTGAAATAGATTTAGTTCTTGGATCCTTTCCTCGCTTCGCATAAAAATCTCCAATAGAATTATTGGTATAAATTAAATTATGTATTCTTGATAATACGCACTGCTGCCAACAATGCGAAAATTTGCTATCACCAAGCTAGACACATCGGCTCAGCACCAAAACAAAAAAAGATAATGACCGGACAACACCCTGGTTACATACATTATTGTACAAACAGACTGGTCATACTCGGCACCGAAACTGAATTGGCAGAATTTGAGGGGTATTAGTCCTAACTGTTTTATCTTGGTAGAGGTACATTACTGACATGAACAAAAAGCACTCAATTCAGACAGTCGTTCCCCAGTCACGGCGGGTGGTAATGGTGATTTATCCTGACGCTCATATTTTGGATGTTGCTGGCCCAATCGAAATTCTTACGGGAACCCACCTATTTATCAAGGAAGATATAAAGCCTTACAACATTACTGTCGTTGCAGAAAAAGCTGGCCCAGTTTCAACGACATGCGGATTGACCTTACAAGCGGACAAGAGCTTCGAAGCCGCAAGGCGTAGTCGCGAACCCATTGATACTTTGTTCGTTGCGGGCGGCCACGGCACTAGTGATGCGTTAAAAAACAAATCTTTGCTTAACTATGTTCGTTGGGCTTCGGAACGCGCAAATCGAGTTGTGTCTATCTGTACGGGTGCGATGATACTGGCTGAAGCAGGTTTATTGGACAACCGACGAGCCACCACACATTGGTTCTGGTGCCCGCTGCTTGCAAAAAGTTACCCAAGCATAAAGGTAGAGCCAGATGCTTTGTTCGTACGTGACGAACACATCTGGACCTCGGCCGGTGTGACCGCAGGCATGGATTTGTCCTTGGCTTTGATTGAACAGGATTGGGGGCATGAAATAGCGCTGCAGATCGCACGCTACAACGTTATGTACATGATGCGGCCAGGCGGGCAGGCTCAATTCAGTGCACAGTTGATTGCCCAACAGCACGATAGCGGGCCGTTAACCGATACATTGGATTTTATACTCAATAATGTTGGTGACAATCTTACCGTCACTACGCTTGCCGCGAGAGCCTGTATGTCAGAGCGGTCGTTTGCCCGCAAGTTCAAGGAAGCAACTCATATGACGCCTGCTCAGTATGTGGAGATAGCCAGGCTGCAATCAGCAAGAACTCAGCTAGAGCAGACTGATGACTTAATTGAAGTGGTTGCATTGAATGTGGGTTTTGTAAATCCAGAACGAATGCGACGGGCCTTTCAGCGCCACCTCGGTATTTCGGCCACTGACTATCGAGACCGATTTCAATCACGTTCATTTATCAGTGAAGCTGAGCCTTGAACACCGCCTTTTAGTTCCGACTCGGAACACCCGCAATAACAAACGGTTTGTGCGGTAACTAAAGCCATCCCTCAATTGTTGCGAGTATCAACTCAATAAAGATTCATTGGCAGCGCTTTACAGGGCGCAAAGGGGGCTTTGCGTCGTAAAAAAGTTTCAAACAACTCTACAACAACGGAGAAATACGATGAAAGTCAAACAGCACTATCAGGTAACAACACTACTTCTACTCTCTGCGATTCTTCTGGCGTCTCTCATTCCGGGGGGACCTATCGAAAACCGGGATTTTTCTCACATTCATACTGGAATTTTGGCCGGATTCAACATTTTTCTTACGGCGCTTAATTTGGGTACGTTTGCGTTGACATACTTCGTGATCAAACAACACCCCTGGAGCCGAACAGCCGTCTTTTTCACTGCAATTTCGTACTTCACTGTTTATGCGATTGATTTAGCTCAGCTCTTCCCTCGCTCGCCAACACCCATGTCGCAAGCCTTGTCTGTGGTCGAGGTACTCGGTTTATGCACGGCGGTTCTATTGATGTTCCTGAGTACTACCTCTACCCGTTTCGATCAACGAGAGGGTGTGCAGAAAAGTGCGAGGGTAATCGTTACTAAAACACCACCACATCCGCACAAAGGCGTAAGCGTACTTGCACTGACTTTTGTAATTGCGCTTGGAATTGGAATTATAGCTTTTGCCACCGACTCAGCGATGAGCCCTGCCGTGAATGCTGAGTTTCTATCCAAATAATTAACCATTGAATAAAACCAAAAGGAGATAGTTACCATGAAAAATTCAAACCCGAATAGAAAGAAGCATGCAAAACTCAATCCGATAAAAGCCACCGTCGCAGTTTTGTTGATTTCATCACTTCTCGTTGCCTGTAGCAATGACAACACCGCCTCACTACCCTCAAGCACATCTCAAGACATTCAAGGAAGTTGGGATCGATCCGGTTACGGATTACTGCTCAACATCAATGGCGAAAGACTGACCGTGTACGAGGCTACGCGCGCAACCTGTTATCGAAGGGATTCTGGATTGGTTACAGAATTTATCCAAGATTTCCCGATCGTTCAGATTGATAGTAGCCAGTTACAATTGTCAGGAAGCAAGCTTGGAATTCCCGCCGTTTTCAATCGTATCGATTCGCTGCCAGTTGTGTGTGAGAACCCTGTTGGTGAGTCAATCACCGAGCAGTTTGACCACTTCTGGCATACCTTCAACGACTACTACGCGTTTTTCAATGAGCGCGGTGTCAACTGGATGGCTCAATACGATCAATGGCGCCCCACTCTAAGTGATCAAAGCAGTGAGGAGGAACTAGCAGATGCGCTGATTGGATTGGTCAGCCCTATTGATGATTCCCATGTGAGTCTGACGTTTAATGGCACCGATGGCTTCAACCCTGCAAAGCCAAAGGGATTATTAGAGAATTTGGTGAAAGAGTTTGAAGCGCAATCTGAGATTGTCGATGAAGAAACCTATGTCGTTAGTGTGCTCAATCAATGGCGTAGCGATATTCAAAAAAACTACATCGGTGCACCGTTTACAACACTGTTGGGTACCCATGCAGACTTGGTTCAATGGGGGCTAATGGGTGACTCCGTCGGCTATCTCTCGATCAACCAATTCTTCACAACGTTAAACGCATCTGAAACGGCCGATGTGGCAGTTTTTGAGGACGCTCTCGATTTAGCGTTAACCGATCTGGCCAATACCTCAGCCCTAATAATCGATCTACGGCTCTCCCCTGGAGGCCGTGATGCGGTTTCGATCGCTATTGCCAATCGGTTTGCGGACACCGAGCGTGTGGCGGCATCAAAAGCTGCTCGTGATTATCAGGGGTTACGGAACAGTCAAAGCTACACGATTCGCCCTTCAAATCGGCAGAATTATGCCAATCCAGTTGTGCTAATTACCAGTGGTTTTAGCGTTAGCGCTACCGAGGCCTTCACGTTGTTGATGCGATCGCTGCCTCAGGTTACACACTTGGGCGAACCGACCAATGGCGCTCTGTCTGATCTGTTGGAGAAAGAACTCCCCAACGGCTGGGAATTTACATTATCAAACGAGGTATACCAGGACGCTGTCGGAAATGTGTATGAAGCCGTCGGCATTCCGCCAATGATTGCTGTGTCGATCTTGTCCAAAGCAGCCAGGGATCGGGGTGAAGATTCAGCCCTGAACGCGGCATTTGAAACACTCGCGCTACCCAACCCCGTTTTGCAATAGCACTGTAAACACACGTCTCGTAAGGAGTCTCATCAAATGGAAAATAAAATTCTACGTTACGGGGCGTTAGCCTCGCTAGGTTGTGCAACGACTTTTGTGTTTGGGTTCATACTACTGTTAACCCAACTGATGCCCTATATCGATTTGCATAGCAATCCGGAAGAGGCCGTGAAGTTTGTACGTGCTCACCAAACCTTATTAAGTATTTGGAACTTCGTGATCTACATACTCTTTGGTGTGTTGCTCACTGTGCTAGGGATAGCCTTGCATCACAAACTCTCGCCCGTCAATCATTTTCAGAGCCAGCTGAGCGCAGCTATTGGATTGGTGTGGGTAGTTTTGGTAATCGGTAGCGGGATGCTAGCTAATGTGGGGCTTACTCGCGTGACAGGACTGGCTTCCGTCCATCCCGAGATGGCTCATTCACTATGGCTGACGATCATCACCGTCAAAGAAGGATTAGGCGGCGGCAATGAAATAATCGGCGGTCTTTGGGTTTTGCTTGTCTCAGTCACAATGTGGCGAAACCGTATTTATTCCAGGGTACTGTCTGTCACAGGTATCATCGCAGGTATAGCGGGTACGCTGAGCACGATATCGCCGCTGAGTGACTTAGGTGCCGTCTTTGGGCTGTTGCTAATCATTTGGTTTGTTTATCTGGGTTTTAATATGATGCGTGAGTCGTCTGGAAAAAGGGATCAAGCCCATGCAGGAGTGATTTAATGATCTTCGGTTGGCAGTACTCAGTTGTGGCTTCGCTACTGTATGCTGTGATTTGCAGTGGTGTAATCGTGTTCCAGATATGCCTGATCTGTGGCGCACCCTGGGGTCGAATCACACAAGGTGGTACACACCCAAAATCACTTCCCATATCGGGTAGAGTTTTCGCTGGCGTCTCAATTATCCTGCTCGCAGTGATGGCCGGCTCGATTCTTTCAGCCGCGGGATTGTGGCCAAATTGGCCTCGGTGGTTGGGCTGGAGTGCGTTGGGCATTCAGGCTATCTCAACACTGTTGAACTGGATCACGCCATCACGTTCTGAGCGTCTGCTCTGGGCTCCAGTGACAACTATAATGTTCGCCTTGGCTGCATTGGTATTGCTAGCATGAGATCGAATCCTTACTGGCCGCTGGTAGCTGTTAAAACCAACAACGCGTTCCCTTGTTGCATCAATGCTATAGCCTCCCGATCAAAATCCGCAGTTATACTTGAAAAATTTGCGCCCATTTCAGCCTGCGTGTTTGCAGAGAATTCAAATTGACCATCGTCGGCGACATCGCACTCGACGAAGATAGTTTGACCTGTGTTATCAAACGTTGTCGCTGTAATAGATACATAAGCATCTGGATTACTGCCGGCAGTCCAGACAAAATTTGTAGACGGAGTTACAGGCTCACCTGAAGTTGGAGACGTCACTATCATAGATTCAACAACAGGCATATTGATATTGGAATAGGCAGGAAAAACATCGCCCGTAATGTTGGCAATTAATTGCGTCGGCATTGGCCCCATAACCGATTCTGGTTCGGGCGTGTAGACCTGAAATCCGGCCAATGTTTGCCTCATCAGCTGGATGTAAGAGCTGCCATTAGCACTTAGCGGTACGACTTCACCTGCGCTTACCAATTCTGGCACTACTGTTATGCCAAGATCTGGGATATCCGAAACTACATCTGTAATAGACACTGTAGTGACGGTACAAACGTCAAGCATCGGTTCATAAGCCGGCGGGAAGAGACTACCTGCAATATCGCTAGTGAAACGAACGAAGGATCCGCCAGCACTTACTTCATTATTATCAACGTCTTCGTCGACGTTAAGAATGCCAAGAAAACGTATTGAGCCACTGATGGCGGTGCTGCCATCTGTAGTGCCACCCGTAGTGCCACCCGTAGTGCCATCCGTAGTGCCATCCGTAGTGCCATCCGTAGTGCCATCCGTAGTGCCATCCGTAGTGCCATCCGTAGTGCCATCCGTAG
>JAHQVR010000257.1 GCA_019634245.1 Gammaproteobacteria bacterium | reverse complement strand
AGCGCGATTGCCGGTGGCCTGGCATTTACAACACTGCTCACACTCTTCCTGACCCCATGCCTGCTGGTGCTCGGAGCTCGGGTCAGCGCCAAGTCGAAAATTCGAAAATACAAACGCCAGCAGAAAAAACTATTGGCTCAAATGGCTAGAGAAAACGAGCAAGTACCACAAACAGGCTAGGAAAAAAGAAATGGCGTCCCCTAGGGGACTCGAACCCCTGTTACCGCCGTGAAAGGGCGGTGTCCTAGGCCACTAGACGAAGGGGACGTGGTGGTTTATCCAGCCGATGGCTGGATCCTTCGAGCGGCGCAGTATACCGTAAAAAAAGATCTCTGGTGTGGTTTGTGATCTACGATCGACAATCAGGCAACCGATGGGTCATCGTCGCCTGTCGGAGAGCCAGCATGTAGCGTGGCCACCTGGTTTCGGCCTTCTCTACGTGCCAGCGATAGTGCCTCACGAACTCGGTTCATCAACGATTCGGGGGTATCAGCTTCGTCTAGCTCGGTGACCCCAGCGCTCATCGTCAACACAAATTGAACATTATCGTAACTGACGCATCGGTCCACATTTTTTCGCAACCGATCCGCTAACACATACGCATCAGTTAAATCAGTGTGACTCAGAAGCATCAGAAACTCATCCTGCTCAGTTCGAAAAATAACATCACACTGCCGAAGTTGCTCGGTCAACGCATCCGCCACCGACTGCCAAGCCGTGTCACCCACCACGGAGCCATGATGCTCGCTGATAGATTCTAAGTAGTCAACGGTGATCAGCAGCACCGCAAGAGGATACTCCGAACGGCGTGCAAATCGAATCTCTTGTGGCAACTGTTGCTCTAAGGCTACTTGATTTTGTAACCCGGTCGTTTTATCGGTCATCGACCGAAGCACAGCGTTGTAATGCTCTAAAGCGTTGTTCAGTGGATACACTAGGCTTTCAACCAAGCGTGCCGCTTCTCGATCTTCGCGTGAGTTGAAGGGCTTGGCACGCATCAAGACCACATCACCTAAGCTGTGTTCACCCAGATGCAGTTCAAAGCGCTGCTGATGCTGACGCACATCACCCACTAATACGTCTTGGCCACGCGACGCTGCGAGGAACTGCAGTCCATCGAACTTTAAGAAGGCTTGTCCTTCTGCAAAGAAACACTCAAACAATCGATCGAGCTCCAGCTTGCGATGTAGCAGCGCATGGAATTCGAGCTGTTTGAGTTGAACATCGAGTCTTTGCTGCTTCACCACCCCAAGTGGCGTCACAACAGACTGTTCCAGTGAAATTATGGGCATCGGAGATCAGTACCTCCCTGATAATGAGCAGATGCGGTGCAATCAGCGTTCCATCGCAGCCAAAAGCGAGTAAAAGTAGGCCCTACGGAGCCAAATTAGTCGGCTGTTTTACATTTGGCCGGTCTGTAACCCGATGTTGTTCAGGTAGAGGACCATGCACAGGGCCGCTAGCGTTATACCCAGTAGCGACCAGGGAAGTGCTGTGGAGACAGATATTGGCCGATGCCAATCGCGTTTTATATCGGCAGTGACGTCCTCGCGTCGCCGCTCGACGTTAACAGGCTCAGGCGGTTCCGAGCGTTCATCGTTTGCCGATCTCACCTCAAGGAATCGTTCCCACCCGGATTCGCTGTGTAAATCCAGCAATTCTTCAGGAATTAATTCGGGAACCTGCGTCACTGGCTCCCATAGTTCTCCGTCACGACTGACTCTGTCCGTATTTCGAACACGGCCAAGCAACAAAAACCGACCCACTTCATCAGAGGAAAACGGTCCCTGCACGCGCGAGCCCTTCTGGACATACCACTGTGGTTGATCAGTCACCATGCGTCAACGACCTCCTATCGTTGCGTCCATTCTGTCAAGCGTGCTTTTAAGCGCACCAAGGCTTGACCGTGGATCTGGCAAACACGCGATTCACTCACGCCAAGGATTTCACCAATTTCCCTTAAATTTAAATCTTCGTCGTAGTACAACGACATCACCAGACTTTCGCGCTCGGGTAAATTCTTGATTGCTTCAGCCAGTGCTTCGCGAAAAGACTGATATTCAACCTGCTGTCCAGGAGTGGTTTCCTCGCTTTGAGGTAACGCCATAGTCTCACCGGTGTGCTCATCTGGCTGATCGAAACTGAATATGTGTGCTGCAGAACTTTCAGTCAGAATCAAGTGGTATGCGCTTAGCTCAATACCCAGTCGGTCGGCTACTTCCTGATCCTTTGCATCGCGTCCACTGGCTTGCTCAATCTCACGCAATATTTCTGCGGCCTCTCGAGATTTGCGGTGCACCGATCTTGGGGTCCAATCACTGCGACGAATTTCATCCAGCATCGCACCCCGCACCCGAATGCCAGCGTAAGTTTCAAAACTGGCTCCCTGGGATGGATCATAATGCCGAGCCGCTTCCAACAAGCCAATCATACCGGCTTGGATTAGATCCTCAGCCTGTACGCTTGGAGGAAGCCGGTTCATTAAATGAAAAGCGATCCGTTTAACCAGATTCGCATTGGCAGCAACCAACCCATCCGGGTCTACAGTTTCCACCTCGTTATACATAGCGTGTGCATTCATGCTATCTGGATCTCACCCGTTAAAGCGCGGCGGTTTGTATCAACCGCTCAACAAAAAATTCAACATGACCCGCCGGCTCTGTCGGCCTGGGCCACCTCTTTACGCGTGTCGCCAGTTTTTGGAAGGCCAATGACGCTGAACTACGCGGAAAGGCCTCCACCACGGCTTGTTGTTGTGCGACGGCTGCCTTCACCTGCGGGTCGTAAGGAATCGAACCACAAAAATCCAGCAACACATCGAGATGACGGTCGGCATAACGAGTCAGCGTCGAATACAAGTCCAACCCATGACCAGCCGATTCCGTGCGATTTGCAACAACCCGAAATCGTCTTATCTGTCGGGTCTGATTTAACAAACGGATAGTGGAAAGAGCATCTCGAATCGAGGTCGGCTCATCGCACACCACAACCATCACTTCTCGGGCAGCACCGGTGTAAAACAAAACGCTGTCCGACAATCCCGTTGCAATATCTATAATTAATGTGTCGGCATCGACTGCTAGATCACTGAAGAGCCCAATGAGGTTGGCATGCTCAATTTGTGACAGACGTGTCATTTCTATGACACTGTGACCGCTGGGTAGAATCATCAGGCCTCCAGGTCCATCGATTAATGCATCCTGAAGCGAACATTCACCGCGCACGACATGGGACAAATCCAACGCCGGAGTCAGATCTAACAAGCTCTCGACGCCACTCACACCAAACACTGTGTCGAGCAAGATCACTCGTTGACCTGAAGCGACTAACGATAAGCCCAAATTGGCAGACACATTTGTCTTGCCAATGCCACCCTTGCCTCCAGTTACCGCAATGGTTTGAACCGGAGACGCCGAGGGCAAGGACGATGACGCTAATGCGCTCATGTATGAACTTGCTCAAGCATCGTTAACCACATGTACCCACCCCAGAGTATTCCCATGGACCAACTCTGCTAGGCGTAGAAGTCAACGGGTTTATAATTTTGAGGAAGAAAATTGCAAGTCTCGAACCACGCAATGGAGGCAGATCACTTGCTCAAGGGGAGGAGGACCACATTCTGATCGGAATTGGGAAACGGACCTCAGTTTAAAAAATGATGCTTAGCGTAGAGACGAGTTGGCACAGGCAAATTGCGAACTAAGTGGGGTTTATAAAACGAAGAAAGCAGCTGATCTTACTCGGATGTGTAACCGAAAAAGATCAACTGCCTTGAAGTTGACGTCACGACTTCGGACGCGCTCTCGTGAGATAACGCTAGGCCGTAGACTTAACGCTAGACGCTAGGATACTTCCTCAGGTCGTTGGATGTTGTACTTACGCATTTTCTCTACCAGAGTAGTTCGTCTGATTTCCAGTCGATTAGCAGCATGAGCCACAACGCCCGAGCACTCATCTAGAGCTTGCTCAATCAGACTGATCTCTATTTCGGTCAGGTGTTGCTTCAGATCAATACCATCTCTAGGTAGTCGAGGTTTATTATTTAATGGTGCCGCTGGCATGCCCTGAATGAGTGGCTGACCACCTCGCTCTTCCGCTTCCTGCAACGTCACACCATGGGGAGCCATCTTGGGCGGCAAATCTGCAACATCCACAACACCATAGGGGTGCAGTATCGTCATCCGCTCCATTAGATTGGCTAGCTCTCGCACATTACCAGGCCAGTCGTAATTGCATAGCGCCATCATCGCTGCAGGTGTCAGTCGTACAGACGACTTCTTCTCATGCTCTAGCCGGGTGATCAATTCGTTCACCAACAACGGCAGATCCTCGGCACGACCACTCAGTGGCGGCATTTCAACGGGAAACACATTGAGTCTGTAGTAGAGATCCTCGCGAAATCGACCGTCTTCGATCAACTGCTCTAGATTACGGTGTGTGGCGGCCACGATTCGAACATCACTCTTTATACTTTTATTGCTGCCTACTCGTTCAAAGGATCGCTCTTGAATGACACGCAACAGTTTCACTTGCATTGTCAGAGGCATGTCGCCAATTTCATCAAGGAAAATCGTTCCGCCTTCCGCTAGCTCGAATCGGCCTTGTCGAGCACCAACCGCACCGGTGAAAGACCCTTTCTCATGACCGAACAGCTCACTTTCAAGAAGCTCACTGGGTATGGCTCCACAGTTGATCGGCACAAACGGTTTATTGCGACGGTTGGAGTAGTAATGGATATTTCGGGCAACCACTTCCTTACCGGTACCGGATTCACCCAATATAAGAACCGTCGCCTCAGTCGGCGCCACCTGATCGATCATCTTACGAACACGAACGATCGCCCGACTGTTGCCCACCAGGCTCCGAAACAACTCTGGGTTCTGAGTACTCTCTTTAGTAGGAACCGTATTCGCAGTACCACGAACCTCAGCACGGTGCAAGATATCAGACAGGTTGCTATAACGAATATCAGACTTCAGACAGCCAATGAAGTTATCTTCAATTTCCTGCTGACTGAGATCCGCCGGTTGATTGCCCAACAGCAAAACCATAGGAGGACAACTTTCATTGGCACTGCGTAATTTCACGGCCCAATCAACTATTCCATGGAAATTGGCCACTAGAATCGCCTGATAATCGGCCAGATCGGGCAGATTACCCAGTAAATCGTGGGAACTCAGAATCTTAGCTTCGAAGTCAATGAATTCCAACTGATGCGACAGGCGCAGCGACTGCTCCGAATTTTGGTCCACTATCAGGACTTTCTTGGTGTCTTGTTTCGAACTCATCGTGAAAATTCCTCAACCCTTCTAAGGTAAAAAACTTGCCTACGACCAAAGAGGATAGAAGAGGTTCGTAATAAGACAAAGATTTGACGATAAAAAAACAAATTGGCACTCATTGTGAAGCCGAATGTGACAGATCGCACTGACTCACCTGACATTCTCCCCGCCAGCCCATCTGGAGTAGAGCCTGAGACCTGATTCCCAAAGCCTCTCTATCGGTGTGAACTAGCCAGCGAGCTGGTAGCAAAGGCGTGTGACAGACTGCCTCGTACCGTCATTGTGCAATTCAAAACCGGCGAATCGTGCCGATCCAACCATTGTCTGACGCATTTCGACGGCTTCAGGCGTAAAATAATAAAAAATGTTAGTTTCACCCCCAAAGCGGTCCACAGAAGGCCGTACGGGAAGAAGAGGAAAATATTCATGGCTCTCAAGAGCGGATCGGCCCAAGCCGACAATGTGACTAGCCTGGATGCCGCAAGGCGCGCACGCCAGGCACACTCATCTGATCCCCCGGATCAATCACCTGCATCCACCAAGACGGCAAGCGGTAAACACGGCAATCGTCGCTTTAATACGGAAAAAGTAGAGCGACTTAAGGCTGCAATTGCTGATGGCACGTATGAAATTGATGCTCTCAGAGTCGCCGATAAGTTTATCGAGCGCGAAGGTAATCACTAACTAGCTTCGCTAGTATCCGATTCAAGCTTCTGGCTACGCGCACTGTGCGTAGCCAGAGGATTGGCTCCCGCATCCACTACTTCAGCAATGAGTTTTAATCGAACTTGTCGTTGGTTGATCACCCGATCACCCAAAATGTGTTCGGCTTTCACGTTTCCTTCTTCAATAATGGCGAAGAGCTCCGGAATTCGCTTCGCGACAATTTCCAGAAATTGACGTTGTCTCGGTGTCATTCTCACTTTATAGTACTGTATTTATATACAGTCTAGGTGATTTGATTAAAATAAATGCCAAAAAAAAGCGATGAGTAAAGACTCACCGCTTTTCAGTTAACTGGCACAGTAGACAACCGTGCCACCGCTCAAACAATCACGCCGCCGGTTTCTGTTCAATGGCAGGCGTTACGGATTCCACTGTGATTTTTCTGGGTTTCATCTCTTCAGGTATTTCACGCTCCAAGGACAAAATAAGCAACCCGTTGTCGAGTCTGGCATTCACTACTTCGACGTGGTCTGCCAAATTAAATTTCCGTTCAAAGGAACGCGTTGCAATACCACGATGCAAGAAGCGTGAGTCTTTATTTTGCGCCGTCTTCTTACCTCGTATAGTCAACACACCGTTTTCCACTTGCAAATCTAGTTCAGATTCTTTGAATCCTGCAACCGCAACGGTAATGGAATATTTGTTTTCATCAATCAGTTCGATGTCATACGGTGGATAACCTGATTGAGAACGATCCGCATTGAATGCAGAGTCGAGCAGGCTACCGAATCGGTCAAATCCAACGGTGTGAGCATAAAGCGGGGTTAAATCAATTTTCATTTCACTATTCTCCAAAAGAAGCAATAAAGGTTAAGTCCAACTCTACTCTAGACATTGGACGCTTAAAACTTGGAGATGAGAATCTGAAATTTCAAGATTTCAACGCGTATACCGCAAGGTAAAACGAGTCACTAACTCGTAAGATAGTCGCGTTCTTGGGGATAAAAAACGCGTTTTCAAGGCCCCGATCTACCTAGGATTTCACAGTGTTTCAATTCTACGGAGTTAACTGCAATTCCGGCTGTTCACGTCGGAAAAGATTACTCTCTTGTTCCGCATTAAGACTTCGAGCAGCAAGATGTCCGCTGTACACAGCTGCGGCGACTGTCGATGGCGCTGCCGAATCACCTATTAGCTCAAGGGTGTCAAAGCATGAGTAGGTGTTTAGCGCATCATACAGTGAGCGCTCAGGCAAACGAGAGGTTATGACGAGCAGAGCATCCGGTTGAAATTGTTGGATTCTCTCAGAATAAATGCATTGAATTTTCACCTGTGTTTGCGACACCGAATGCAACTGATAGGAGGTGATCAGCTTAACGCCCATGCGCAGCAACCGGGCCTGTATTCGATGCTGCTCAAGGGTATGTTCAGTCCAAACTGACACCTTAGCCGCCGGTGTCACCAGCAACACATCACAGCCACGCTGTTTTAAGGCCTCTGCTAGTACGCTTCCGAGATAATAGTGATCATCGTCATAGAGCAGCACGCGGCCTTCTGGATAGTTTTCTGCGTAGAGATCGTCCGGTGTATAAACCGGCAAACCAGCTCCCAATGCCACTCCTTCAGGGTGTTGCCGCCCCCGGGCATTGCGACTCCAGCGACTGCCTGTGGCAACGAATACATGCTTAATACCCGTTTCGGCAATGTCCTTAACAGCAAGGGTATTGTTCAGCAACAAATCCACCTGTGGAGATACGAGTAATTGCTGATGTCGGTAATCTCGTACGCGCCGATAACTCGATAAGCCCGGTAAAACCGCTTCATCCAGTAGCCGTCCACCTGTATCACTGCGAGAATCTGCCAACATCACCATATGACCCTGCCGGGACAGCTGCAGAGCACACTCGAGCCCTGCCGGACCCGCCCCTACCACCAAAGTCTGCTTTGGTGATTTTGCGGTAGGGCTGAATTCAGGATGCCAGCGACGCTTCCACTCTTCTCCCATGGTGGGGTTTTGTGTACAACGAATCGGTGCAATCACATTGTCAGACGCAACACAAATGTTACAGCCAATACACTCTCGTATTTCCGATGTCGCACCCGCTTTGATTTTATAGGGTAAGTATGGATCCGCTATGGACGGTCGCGCTGCGCCGATAAAATCCAAAACGCCCCGTTTGATTTGAGACACCATGGCATCGGGTGAGGTGAATCGGCCTACCCCAACGACGGGTGTGTTTACCAGCTGTTTGACGAACGCCGTGTAGGGTTCTTGATAGCCTTCATTGGGTTCAAAACGCGCTGTCGCTGAATCATTCTCCCAGCCACTGATGTTGACGTCCCAAAGGTCCGGTATATCCGCTAAACGAGAAACGATTTCCGCGCCTTCATCAGACGACTGCAATCCAGCACTGCCCATAATCTCGTCAACCGCTAAGCGTAGTGCCACCGCACAACGATCACCTACAGCATCCTTGACCACACGCAAGGTCTCTTCAAGCAAACGCACTCGATTCACCAACGATCCCCCGTAGTTGTCTGTACGATCGTTGTAACGTGACAAAAGAAAGTGCATAAGTGTCGCCATATCATGACCAGCGTACACATAAACAATGTCATAACCGGCGTGCATTGCTCGCTTCGCTGCATCGACATGCCATTGTTTAAAATTCGCTATGTCTTTCGCATCCATCGCTCTGGCCTGCACCGGATGGAACGAATCCACTGGACGATGTGAGGGCCCCATCGGTGGTGTTCGGCTACTCAGATTGGGTGCATGCTGTCCATTGTGAACAAGCTCAATACCCGCTAGCGCACCGTATTCATGTACACCATCGGTCATCAATTGGTGCGCAGGTATGTCCCTGTCGTCCCATAGTCGTCCTTCCTTAGCCGGAGAAATTTCTGAGCTAGGGTGAATCTCAACTTCCTGCGTACAGACCACTCCCCAGCCGCCCGCAGCTTTGGTTTTTCTAAGAGCCGCTTCGGCTTGCGGATGGGCATAACCCAATCCAGTGCAGTGAGGGACTTGATAAAAGCGATTTTTGGCCGTAACCGGGCCTATGTCTATAGGCTCGAACAAGAGATCAAAATCAGAAGCGTTCATACAGGTAGTATAAAGCTCTGTTTCAATCGAAAGATAATGATCCACCGATTGCACATGCAGAACAACAGCAAATGCACGACTGGCTCACACCCTCAACCAGTCGTCAAACAATCTGCTGATTCAGAACGCATTGAATGCAAACCGAGCAGGCCAATCACACTCCGAAGGGAATACGTCGGTTTATTGCCCGGGAACTACCATTGAAGAGTACGGTTATCGACTGCCAGCCATTTCAGTATGGCTAACAAAGGTCAATATCTGCAAAGTCTTGTGAGCAAGGAATCACAACTAGTTTGACGATGTATAAAGCCCCGGGCATAGCATTTCGTCCGACGATGATGTTCTTCAAATACATCGGGCCAAGTTAGGAAGACAATGCCGGGGCTTCAGTCTGTTTTAAGGTTTTACCACCCAGGCACTGCACCAGCCAGCTTTAGCAACCGAGCTTCCAGTGAAAAGCGGACAAGGTCCAGCCTCTTTATCTGCGCCTTGGTACAACGCACAGTTACCGCAAGTCTGTCCATCTTTTGTTGAAACAGCTACATATTGAAGCGCTTTAGCTTGAGCTGAAGATTCATCTACCATAGGCGCATCTTGTGCAAACACCTTTCCTGCGCCTGAGGCGAGTGCTGCGGGTGCCACAAACGCTATCGCTGAAGTCTTAACGAATTTTCTTCGGTTAAAGTTGTTCATATATCAATCATTCTCCGGATGAATTAAAGATCACATACTTAATGTAGGGTTATACGCAATATATCAAATTTGGATTAGGGGTTTGGGTCCGCTACCACTAACAGAGTTCACGGGGTTATAGGTGCGAGATTGCCAAACAAAAGGCCACATTGGCCCGCTGAAGTGTGGCCAATTTCAAATAAGACCAGGGAATGGGCGGGGTCTAGCAGAGGGTAGATACCTTCCAGGCTCTATTTACTCAGCGCCGAGCATCCAAATGTACTGGGAAAGGGATTTAATCTGTTCCTCAGACAATTTTTCCGCTATTGCTCTCATAACTCCATCTTCGTCGTTATTACGAATCCCGTTCTTATAACGCTTAAGCTGGCTTACTACAACATCGATATTCAGACCATGGATTTTCGGGGTTAACGATGACACCGTTTTGGTATCCGGCATTCCATGACAAGATTTACAAGATGGAATATCGGATGTTAAGTCACCCTCTTCGTAAAGTGTTCTGCCGACGGTCATAGTCTCAGGATCTGGTT
>JAHQVR010000026.1 GCA_019634245.1 Gammaproteobacteria bacterium | reverse complement strand
TCCAGCGCGGATGCCCATGTACAACAGCCTGGATATCTGGTCTTGATTTGTAAATGGCGGTGTGTAAAAAAACTTCGTTTGGAGGTCTATCTCCTGTGACTACTTCCCCATCATCATTGACAGAGGTAATTTGATCGGTGGTCATTGCCTGCCGTTTTGAGCTGCCCGAATTAATAAGAAATCCGCCGCCCGACTGACGTATGGATACATGGCCGTTGTAGTCAAGTACTTTAGCGGTTGTCAGTATTTTCAAAGAGGCACAAATATTGGCTTTGTCGGTTTCCAATTGCTCCTTGGTTGTAGACTGTGACTTCATAGATCAGAATCACCTTATACGGAAGCTGTGAGCGCTCTGATACTATCAAGTGCAAGGCTGCTTCCGATGTAGAACGCTACAAAGGCAATGGCAAGCATTATCGCGTTTTGAAAGCCCTTGCCGCAACGTTGCAGAACACTAAGCGGAAAAGTGGCGATTAGCGACAGTGTTGCCATGCCGATAATAGAGCCTAAGCCGAAAACCAAAAAATAACTGAGTGCCTGGGATGCAGAATCTGTGGTGGCCAACGTCAACACCAATAAAGCACCGGAACCTGCAACCCCATGAATACATCCAACTAATACGGCTTTCGCATTGATCACATTAGAGGGATGCCTGTGCGTGTGATCTACTTGCCGATGATCGTCTGATGAATTTTGCGGATCGCTTTCGGATTTTAAGTGCGTGTGAACATGAATATGTTTGAAGCCCTCATGTTCGTGAGCATGGATATGAACTTTTCCCTTTCGCAACCTCCACAGGCACTGTAATCCCAGGCCGGCAACCATCACACCGACAATCAATTCAAGCATGTGCTCAAATTGGATAGAAATGGTCAATCCTAGTAAAAACACTGTTCCGCAAATCAGAAACAATGAAAACGTATGACCAAGACCCCACATGGTACCCCTGAGAATCAGGGTTTTTTTTCGGGGATTATCAGCAACCATTGTTGCCATGGCGGCCATATGGTCGGCTTCCAACGCGTGCCCCATTCCAATAAGAAATGCAATTGGTAACAGATTAAGAACGTCCATTATCGTGCTATGCCCTGAGCGCCAGTAGCATATCGGTAATGTACTCAGTGCCATTGGCAACCACCAGTACCGATGCAAAGGGACGTAAAGCATTGATAACTTCCGACATATCTGCAGCATCGCTTAACCCTAATGCTAATCCGGCTGTCATGATTTTTCGGTTAAAAGCTTCGCGGGCGATCACCTCGGCTGCGCCCATGTTTTTGTTTTCACTCGCGATGAGAATGCACACGTCGGCGCCTTCGATACACACGTCAAGCTGCACCGCGTCACCATTGAAATTTTGCAAATGTAAGTCGGACGCCTTGGTGGTTGCCGGGTCTATCGGAATTACATTTTCCAATTTCAGAAGACGAGCATTCTGGAACGGGATATCTGTGGATTTTGCTGCATCTGGGTTAACGGTATATTGGTTGCCGAATAGTTCAGTCAGCTGTTCGGCTGACGACTCATCCAGAGTGAAAATACACGATACGCGTGGTTGTGAATTTGGGTATTGGACACGATACTTCGACTCAAGACCCGTAGTTGCCACGGCGCAACTGCCTGGTTGGCGCTGTGCTCCACTTGAAAAAGGATCTGACTCCGGAATCAATCTCACCACCTGCACTACACGGTTGTCTGTTTCTGTCCGGGGCGAACTTTAAGATCCTCCCGGCAGGCTTCAACAAATGGTTGGTCGGCCTTAAGCACACTAGCCACCGAACGAACCGCCTGATGTTCGACAGTCCGGCCCGGTGGCATGATGCCTTTGTCACGCAACGCAATAACGGCTTTCCGGAGTCGGTGCCTGGCCATGATAATTCCGTTATCAGTGGAAACCAGATTCTCCCTAGACCGATCAACGATCGGCCCCATGCTTTCTTGTAAGCTAGAATCCTGGATGGCAATACCTTTGACGCCAGAGTATGTTTCACCGCGTTTTTGGGCTTCGCGGTCGATCAGGTAATCATTATCTTTATTCGCGGCGGGCCGAAAAGTGCCGGGCACATAGTCGTTATGCACACCATGGCCGTCGATCATAGCTTGCCGTTCATCCGCCGTCAGTGCCCTCACAGGATGATAGTCATAGCTCCAAGCCCAACAATTTTCATCATCAATCGGAATCCAAAAGTGGCCATGCATAGGGTGATCGCCACGCGGTGGGATCATCGTAAAGCAGGGCATTACCCACGGTGTTATGCGCCAATAAAATCGACCTTCCTCGGCATTACGTCTTGCGCCTATGAATAGCCCGCCTTCAGATTCAACCACTTCGAACACTGGTTTTTTATCGGCCTGATTATATTGATTTCCTTTCGCGCCTCTGAATAATGGGTCGGTTTTTAGCCCACCTGAATGCAGGAATGACACATGGCTGGAATCAATTCCACCCTCCATGGCCTGCAACCAATTGCTCTCTTGCCAACGCTTGGAGGTATAGGTTTGCTCAGCGGGAACCAAGGCAAATTCCCATGCCGGTTGTTCGGGCATATTTTCTTCCGCGCCCATGTAAGTCCAAAGCACATCGCCGATCTTAACCAGCGGGTAGGCCTGCAGCTTGATCTTGGAACAAAAACCACTTTCAACAGGTTCAGAGGGCACTTCAATACATTGCCCTGTGTGATCGTATTTCCAACCATGATACGGACAGCGCAACCCACCTTCTTCATTCCGTCCAAACCAAAGCGAAACTCCTCGATGCGCGCAGAACTCATCCATAAGACCATACCGCCCTTCTGAATCTCGGAAGGCAATCAAACGCTCACCTAGCAATTTTGCTCGGACCGGCGGGCAGTCATCTTCTGGTAATTCACTTGCGAGTAGCGCCGGGATCCAATACTGGCGAAATAATTCGCCCATTGGGGTGCCCGGATCGGTTTGTGTCAGAAGATCGTTGACTTCTTTGCGTAACATCAGCTATCACTCCTGTTGTTTTTAACCCTTCAACCAATACTGCAGCCTAATCGAGGGGCCGCACTTTACGCCTTGGCAGGCAAATCAGGCAATTCTGCTTCATAAGCTGTTGCCATATTAGATTCCAGGCCATTTGCGCTCAACGCATCGGCAAACAGCGTGCGAATCTCAGGGCTCTCATCAGCGTAGTCGATTTGATCACCACCAATTCGCTGTGATATCCATGCTTTTGGAACACCCTGGGCATTGCGTATCGCAACACCTTCATATTTAAACGCTAAATAGCGTGCCGGAGTTTTTCCCGTATTGAAATGCTGGTGATACCACATGTTGGGCGGTACGATC
This sequence comes from Gammaproteobacteria bacterium, assembly GCA_019634245.1. Next base: position 7,891 of record JAHQVR010000026.1, on the reverse strand, counting down.
ATGCTGCCAACCTGCCATTCATAGCGGGTTGGCGCTTCGCCTTCGGGCCACATTAAACTGTACCCCTCTCCAGACAGAATGATCACATGCGCGCCGGGACCGTGGCGATGGCACTTTTTATAAGTGCCAACAGGAAATTGACTTATATGACTATTCATCGAACACTTGGCCAGTTGAAATCGTATATGCCCACCTCCAGCACCTCTTTCCTTTGCCTCCATTAAAGGCAGATTGATCGCATCGGCCACAAAATTGGTTTCCATCAATAAACCTTTCTGCTCACCCTGGTCGGCGAAGTAGTCAGGCTCGCCAGAAAACCGATTCTTGAAATCGTGTTGTGTTCCGTAAATAAACTCCGGATCTTCAAACACGTTAATCAATGGCGGCATGTTAGTCACAGAGACGTATCTCGCTGGAGCGCTACCAGAGCCATTAAAATGCTGGTGATGGGTGTTCAAAGGAATTCCAAAGATCGAACCTGGACCCCATTCAAAGCTTGAGCGATCACCACCATCGTTCCAAACTGTCGTCGACCCACGACCTGACAGTACCAATACAGTTTCTTCAAATAATTGGCGTTGTGGGGCGAGCTGGCCACCCGGCGGAATTTCCATGACATAGCAGTCGTTAGATGTCCTTGAGGCATCGTGATTAATAAACACTGCATTACCACCCCGTCTAGCCCAGGGCTTTAGCTCCACGTCATTAAGGTTCTTGACGTAGATTCCATCAATTATCTCCAAACCCTCGCCGGCAATGAACCGCGTATAAGGCGTCTCAATTTCGGTTTTGAATTTTTCAACCAACTTCTCTGAGACAAGGGCTTGTTTGATCATCGTACGTGGGCTCCAATGCAGGGTTCGATTTTCGGACACAGTGTAAAAAAACCGAAAATAGTCGTTGCGCTAACAATACGAGGAGTTTATGGTTACGTCAATGGAACGTAGGTCCATATAGAAGAACAAATACGAGTAGCCCAGTATTATGCCGGATAAACCGAAAATAGACGCTCGACATACCATCGATGATCACATGTTTGGCGACTTCTATCCGCACGAACATGACGGAAGCGCTGACCACGATCATGATGATATTGATCCCGGTCCACTTGAAGATAATCCGATCTGGCAACGTGACAACGTCACGTTAACTTCAGTCGGCATTGACATTGGTTCTGCTGGCACTCAGGTTATTTTTTCAAACATACATCTGCAGCGTGTTGGCGCTAGTTTGGCGAGTAAATACGTCATCGTAGATCGAATAACTGCTTACGAATCCCCCGTTGAATTCACACCCTACTCTGACGCAAACACCATCGATAGCACTGCATTGGGAAAGATTATTGATGATGCGTATGCTGAAGCCGCCGTTCTGCCGAGCGATATTGACACAGGTGTTGTAATACTCACCGGTGAGGCCTTACGACGAAACAACGCAGAAGCTATCGGAGCACTGGTGGCTGAAAAGGGTGGTGATTTTGTCACTGCAACAGCCGGAAATCATATGGAAGCGATGCTGGCCGCTTTCGGTTCTGGAGCTGCTAAACACAGTCATGCGCAGCAGTGTCGAATTCTAAATATTGACATTGGCGGTGGGACCACCAAACTGGCGTTGGTTGAAAATGGAAGTGTAGTGTGGACCGCAGCACTGGACATCGGTGGCCGTTTAATCGTTGTTGAGAATGGCAAGGTTATACGCCTTGACCCAGCTGGATTACACCATGCGAAGGTAGCAGGTGTATCTGCGAGTATGGGTGAACCGATAAGCGACCAGCAAATACAGGACATTGCGGAGTCTATGGCTGAACAGCTCTGCACGGCAATATCTGGTTCTGAAATGCCACCGACTGTCGAAAAACTATTCCTGACTGAAGTTCCGAATAACTTCAAAAATCTTGATGGCATAATGTTTTCAGGCGGTGTGGGTGAGTTTGTTTATGAACGAGAGAATCGTCAGTTTGGGGATCTGGGCCAGGATCTTGGCAAAATTCTTCGACAACGGGCAAATGAGGAGTTATTTGGTGTGCCTGTCCTACCGGCGATTGCGTGTATTCGCGCTACCGCACTGGGTGCTTCCGAGTATGCAGTTCAGTTAAGCGGGCAGACGAGTACAATAACATCACCGGGTAAAATACTACCCAGGCGCAACATGCAGGTACTAAAACCTGCGCTCGACTTCAATACAACGCTGAACGCTGACGATATTTCGATTGCAATTCTGCATCACTACACCGCGTTTGATCTTGATCCGACAACAGACGCTGTCGCACTGGCATTTGCGTTCGCAGGCCCACCGCAGTACTCCCGAATACGTACACTAGCAGATGGTGTCACAAATGCTTTGCGAGGCTATCTGGACGCAGGCCATCCGTTGTACATCATGCTCGATGGTGACGTGGCACAAACACTCGGCGGTATTTTTCAAGATGAATTGAATGTTAAGAATGACTTGCTAATATTAGATGGTATTAGCTTGCGAGATTTTGACTATATCGATCTTGGCAAGATTAGACTTCCTTCGTTTACGGTTCCGGTGACCGTAAAATCATTGTTATTTAGGGATGATCATCGAGGCCCAAGTCGCCCTGAACGAATTCACTTTCGCGATTCGGTTGATACAACGGGGCACCAACATCCACACAATCATGCCCATTCGCATGCCCATTCGCACTCGCAGTCACATTCGCACGAAAATAAAACGCAGAATGATTTAGACGAACGGAATAACGCAGACAAGATATAGATTATGACTTCACAAATTAATCAGAAAGCAACAATGAACGATGCAGTTTCGAATCACGAGATAAAGTCAGAGGGGAGCAATAAAGCCGGTACAAAACGTCTCTCGTCGGTGACTAATGCTATTCACCTGCTCAAGGCATTCTCGCCCGAAGACCCTGAACTGGGTATCAGCGAACTTGCCAGACGTTTGGGGGTTGCGAAAAGCACTATCCACAGGTTGGCTACTGCATTGGCCAGTGAGGGACTGCTGCAGCAAAACCCCGACTCAGGGCGATACTATCTCGGATTGGAATTGTTTAGCCTTGGTGCACAGGTGCGTTCTCGGCTTAGTGTGACGAGTGAAACCAAGATAATCCTGAATCAGTTGCGCGACATTACACAGGAAAATGTCAGACTCGGGGTATTTGATGGATTGAACGTTGTTTATTTGCACGATTTTGAAAGCCCTCACGCTGTACGCCTACGATCAACAACAGGCGAAAGTCGACCTGCGTTCTGCACCGCTGAAGGTCTGTGTCTGCTCAGTGATCTGGGGGAACCAGAAATTTCAGAGTTCCTAAAGCATCCACGCGAACGGCGGACAGAAAAAACCATCATCGATGAGCAATCCATTAGAACTCGCATACGTTTGATAGAGAGACGCGGGTACGCGATAGAAGAAGAAGAGTGTGAAGAAGGAACGCGCTGTATCGCGGCACCTGTCTTCAGCCACTCTAAGCGTATGATCGCTGCCGTGGGCGTGGTGGGGCCACGACTTCGACTAAAGAAAAGCCAGTACCCCGACATATTCCCACAGGTTTTGAGTGCTGCCGCGCAACTGACCAAAAAACTGGGCAATCCATCTCTAGACCATTCGTTTTAGGCTAGCACTAAACGACGGTGGTCAATCCGCTGGACAAAGTACCACTATGAACACAATAAAAATTGCCCCGGGTGACACCTCATTCGAATGCCACGATGACGACACCATCCTGAGAGCGGCACTACGATCGGGAATCGGTATGCCTTATTCCTGCAATGTTGGTTCTTGCGGAAATTGTCGATTCGAATTGATTAATGGTAAAGTTGAACATCTGCACAGTGACCCACCGGCCTGGTCGGAGCGTGATCTGAAGAGGAATCGTTGGCTTGGGTGTCAGGCGAAACCAGATGGTGCCTGTGAAATAAAATTTCGGGCAGAAGAAAAATACATCAACACGGTAAGACCGGAAAAACGTCGCGCTCGGTTAGAAGGTCTTACTCAGATTACCCACGACATTACTGAGTTTAACTTTAGCGTCACAGGTGAAGACAATTTTTTAGCGGGCCAGTACGCACTGCTGCAGTTGCCGGGCGTTGAAGGGCAACGCGCCTATTCAATGAGCAACCTTCCTGGTACTGGTGAATGGCGCTTTATGGTGAAGCGCTTGCCTGGCGGTGCAGCAACCACGCATCTATTTGACACTATGGCCGTTGGTGACTCGGTAGAAATCGATGGCCCCTATGGCACGGCTTTCCTGCAAACTGACAGCCAAAAAGATATCGTTTTAATTGCGGGTGGTTCAGGCCTGTCGCCAATGATTTCCATTCTCACCGGCATTTTTAAAGCGGGTCCAAGTGACAGGCGCAAAGTTGATTTTTTCTATGGGTGCCGATCACCAGAGGATATTTTCGATATCGAATTACTCAATAAAATTACCGGCCCCTCTGACAGGGTCAGATTTGTGGCTGCATGTTCGGATGCTTCTTTGAACTCCAACGACAGGGTATCTTGGTCAGGACCAACCGGATATATTCACGATGTGGTAAACAACTCGCTGAGTGATCAACTACTGAAGCGTGATATTTATTTTGCCGGACCAGCTGTAATGTCAGCAGCTCTGCAGAAAATGGCCTATGACATGAAGATACCGATTGAAAATATGTACTTTGATGAGTTTTTTTGAAAAGAGTATTTAATGAGCAAAGTCACCCTACCTGCCTTGCAGGAAAAGAAAAACAACGGCGAAAAAATTGTCGGTATTGTTGCCTGGGATTATCAGATGGCGCAAATCGTTGATCGCATTGGAGTTGACATTATTTCAGTTGGCGATACGGTGGGACATAACCTTTGGGGGCAACCCAATCCGTTGGAAATCTCGATGGATGAAATGATGATCGTCACCAAGGCGGTCAGGCGCGGCGTGAAACGTTCGTTGTTGAGTGTGGATTTTCCCTACGGTCCTTTGCAGGCAGGTGTCGATACCGCCGTGCAAGCAGCAATTCGTTTTGTTAAGGAAGCCGGTGTCGACATGATCAAGCTCGATGCGGCAGCTGAGTATCCAGAAACAGTTAGTGCCTTAGTTCGCGCGGGTATACCGGTGTGGGCTCAATTTGGTGTGACCCCCCAAACAGCACTTACTTACGGTATAGAATACGCTGCAATGAACAACACAAATGCCGTGGTAGCCTCAGGTATGAAAGACAGATTGATTGCGGAAGCGATTGCTCTAGAGTCAGCCGGAGCATCGGTGCTCGACTTTACCAATTCTGGCCCTACCGTAGGCCCAGTAGTTGTTGAAGCGGTACAAATTCCGGTCATCGGCGGGTTCGGTGGCGGTCCATGGCTTGACGGGCGCGTTCGAATGGCTAATGCGGCCATAGGCTATTCTGCGAAAGCACTGGATTCTGATCAGAACAACTACGCTAATGTTGCGAAGATAGTATTCAATAGTCTCAGTGAATTTGCTGAAGACGTACGCTCCGGCAAGCAAATAAAAGGTACACCTCCAAACAACTGATACCACCATGCCTGAAACCCAAATAGATGGAATTCAAACCCACTTCGATGTCCGTGGTGAGGGTCCTGCGCTATTGATGTATTCCCCGGGCGGCTTTGATGCCCGCATTGCACAGTGGAGCGATCTTGGTATCTATACACGTATCCGATTACTGGACCACTTGCCCAAACACTTCCAGTGCATATTGTTCGACAGACGAGAAAACGGCAGCTCCGGTGGACGAGTCGAGCCTGTAAACTGGAGCAGTTACGTTCGTCAAGGTGTCGGCCTGCTGGATCATCTGGGTATCGCTAATGCCCATCTACTGGGCGGATGCATGGGTTGTTGTCCCGTTAGCCAATTTGCGGTTGAGCATCCAAAACGTGTTAATAGTATGGTTCTTTACTGGCCGGTCGGCGGCGCACATTACCGCATAAGCAGCCATCAACGGTTAGCAAGGCATCTCGCCTGTGTCGAAGAGAACGGACTACAGGCAGTGGTAGATCTTGTTAATAGCCATAATAAAAATTTCAGTGCAGATCCGCGAGGCGGTCCATGGGGTCAGCCGATTCGCAATGATCAATCATTCGCTACTCACTATGCCTCGCTTGATGTCACTCAATACATGCTAATCGTACACGCAATGTTGCGCGGATTGATTGATCGAGATTCCGCACCTGGTGCTGAACCTGAACAGCTGATGACACTTCAGATTCCAACATTGATTGTTCCCGGTGCTGATAAATTTCACGCTACTTCTGCCGCGAGATTTTTGCAAGAATGCATACCTAATGCACAGTATTGGGATGCATCACCGAAAGAGCAAACAGAGGTAAGTGCACCGGCCCGAGTCATTGATTTTCTGCAATCCCATCAGTAGTTCCCTGGTAGAATCTCTTGTGTACTTAATCACGCAATCAGTTCCAGCGTACTCTCGGCAAACAGAGCGTTCACATCCGTCGGCTTTTTTAGAATGCGCTGCATCAACGCATGATTGATAAGCTGTTGAAGAATTTCGCGGTTAGGTTCAATGCCGTATGGTAATGGATCGTGATTTATTTCTATTGCGCGCAGGTGTACTTTATCAACCGGTGACAAAGACTCTATTTTCCCAGCTTTTAAATCTTCGATATACAGTCGTTTGGATTCGGCAAACAGCTCGAACAACTGCTCGGCCAGTGTCGGGTTTTCAGCAAGCACATCATTTCTAACCACCATCAGGTGATTGATCGGATAAAATCCGCGATTTTGCAACGCGGTAACCCCTGCTTCAAACGGTTCTTGCAACAGTGGACCAATGGCATCGCTATCCAACGACGCGCCCACAGCCGCAGCAAGATCACCGCTGATTAATAATTCTTCCATACTGTGACCGTCGGGTAGTGGTACTACATTGGATGGTGGACGATAGGCTTCTACATGTTCGTCCCCTGTTAGTACCCAGGTAACTTTGGACAAATCCACACCGTACTCATCATGCAATATCGAGCGAGCCCAGACACCTGTAGTAACGGTGTAACCTCTATTAACCCCTACTCGCTTGCCTTCGAGATCTGCAGGATTTAAGGATTCGGAAGTCAGCTTTCTATAGATTGCTCCATGGTGAAAATTTCGCACTAAAAATATAGGTAGGGCTGTGAATTGTACTCCGTGCTCCCTAGCGCACAGATACGTCGTCAGTGCCATCTCACAAATATCGAACTCCAGTTCCCGTACCATGCGCCGAAAACCATGCACCAGCACAGGCACATCGATAAACTCAAATTCAAACGACTCGGGCTTTACAACACCATCGATCACCCTGGCGTTGTTGCCCTGCGACCGAGTCACTATTTTAAAACGTGATTTAGACATGTCGATCTCTCTACTCTATGTCAAGAAACTATTCAATCAACAACAGTCGATATCCCCATAGTCAATTAGCGAGGGTTTTAACCATGTCACTGGAAGATCAGTCTCGACCACGCCTTTGACTGGCTTGAATATACGAAACCTGTAACGAATATTCTGCTCGGCCCAGAATGTGACTACCGTTTCCAGCCTGGGAAATCCCGGAGTCCGGTTTTCCTGTTCATTGACCAACACTATGTCTTTCTCTTGCAACGCGTATCGGGTACGTGTCCAATTCTCCACTCGATCCAGATCATCGAGTGCTGCGCCTGTACTGAACTTTCTGGCAAAAGTTTGCATACCCATTTAAATCGCAATTCTACTCGCTGTTGAGCATGTCGTCGAATGTAGATGTTCCATCTTGAAGAACGGATTTCTTGAATGCAGCCTAATAAACTGCTAACTTGACAGACATATTTCAGGAGTACACTCGTGGCTCAAAAAGTTCTCGCAGCGGTTCGCACCGGACCCCATAAAACTGAGTTTCAAGAGTTCGACATGCCCGAAATTGAAGATGAGGCC
>JAHQVR010000256.1 GCA_019634245.1 Gammaproteobacteria bacterium | reverse complement strand
TAAGCCAATTTAGAGGGTCATCAGGATTTACGCCTTCCATAAACGGCAATTCCCTTTGTGCGTGCGTGAGCTGATATACCAACCCAATCCAATTGCCTACCAGCGCTTCACCACTATCGTGCCAAGTATTGTGTAACCGAGGACGTATCAGATACTCGGGAAATTCAGGTGGCATAGTGCCCTTGGCTTTGGCTATTTCGAGTTGCTCACGATACTCGTCGAGAATCGCCAGGACATGAGCATCAAAGTAATGTTCTGGCACCGGTGGATAGTCGGATCGTGTCCCGTTAAAAAACTGTGCAAGCTCTCGCTTGTACTCTTTCATCAAACTAATTTCATCGTACTCTGGATGACCTTGGAAAAATACAGTGCGAAAACCGTCGGGGCTAACAGCCAATTGCACACCTGGTTTCTCTCCTTCAATCAATACATGAAGGCCCTTGGCTTCCATTTGCTGCCGAGACACGTCGTTAAAACGAGAGTGTGGAACAGATTGCTGGGTATTTAACTGAGAAACTAGCGGATGATCTCGACGTATTACTTCATGCTCAAAAACACCCCAGCACTTGCTCGACAGACGCTGTCGCGCGATATCGTAACGGGCTAACAAAACTGAATGCGTGGCTAAACACGAACACAATGTCGAGGTAACATTATTTTCAGCCCAGGCGATAACTTCACTCAAATCATCCCAAAACACCTCCAAAGCTAAATCTGGCTGTGTGACATTGGCTCCAGAGATAATCAGTGCATCAAGCCCTCGTTCCTGGAGTTCTTTCCACGGTTCGTAATAGGACTCAATGTGAGCTCTCGCCTTAGCTGAGCGAGAAATAGAATCCAATGTAAAAGGATGCATATGAAACTGTGCAATGGGATTACTCGAACCTACCAGTCGAAAGAACTGCCGTTCTGTGGCCTGAAGAGCCGCATCCGGCATCATGTTCAGCAAACCCACATGAAGTGGGCGGATGTCTTGCTCAGCCGCCCTACCCGGAGACAAAATGGTATGCCCTTCGCCTCTAAGGCGCTCATAAGTGGGCAAATTTCTGTAGGAGACTAAAGGCATTTTCGAATCAAATCGTACCGTGATAACCCAATTACTATACCGAGCCTAATGACACTATCCCAGAGCACTGCTCACAAGATCGATGAATTCTGAAGCATTGGAGACTTCCAATGCCGCTTGGGCCGGCACTGTATACCCATAAGAATCAGCAATTTTTTTATACCGAGGCACCCGTGCTTTGAATAGTCGAGGGAAAACCCATCGCACAAAATCGTTTGGATCTATCATCGATACGTAGTCAAGTGCCTTCTCGTGACGATAGTCATTTAGCTGCTGATCAAGGAACGGTTCTCGGTAGTACAGTGGTTTCGGCTCTTGCGCAGCACGTTCAATCAGAAACTGTTGATCTTGTTCATTGGCCTCTAAATACAATACCAATGACTTCTCCGCAACAGCGGCAAACACTGATTCATCGTCGATTTCGCAGAAGCTGCCACTGACATCATTTAGAAAGTGGTTGTAGCCATAAATATTATGCGCCTTTTCGATAAAATCGCCCATATCCAGAGTAGCTTTGATTTCGGCAGCCAAATGTAATGCTTGTCGCCGCTTGAATTCTGCCAATGGAAGACCACCCATATCCGGATCCCCAACCATACCCAAGAATGTTGACAATGGTTTTAGATTTTCAAAGGTGACATTGTTGCTGATATATATTGAATCGCTGCGCAACAATTCTCGAAGAAATGGCACCTGCATGGCCTGAGTTTTAACATTATCCAGAATAGGCTCATCCAAGTAGCGCGTACCTATTCGATAGTCCACGGAGTAATGAAACCAGTCCTCTCCACGAAGAACATTGGCCAGCCGAGTTTTACCAACCCCAGACATACCCAAAAGAGTCACGCTCTTTTTGGGTGAATCAAGAAAGGCTTGCCTACTGAGTCGCATGAGATTCGCTTGCGTTAGGTGATTCTAGGAATTCGTGCCAACCCAACGCCGGCACGGCACTTAGGCTCAGAGTGGATTAAGAAGCAGCACCAAAGGTGTCACAGCTATTCGGATCTCCCGATTCAAGACCGATATAGAGCCATTGTTGTCGTTGCTTTGAAGAACCGTGTGTAAATGCATCCGGATGTATCCGTCGACCAGCACTGGCCATGAGAGCGTCATCACCAATTTTACTAGCTGCGTTCATACCCTCTTCCAAATCGCCTGGCTCCAACAGTGCTCGATCCTTATGGGCATGATGAGCCCAGACTCCAGCGTAGCAGTCAGCTTGAAGCTCAGTTAACACGGACAAGCGATTAGCCTGCACCTTTGACACTTGCCGTTGTTTACTTTGAACGGCCATCGAGACACCCAGCAAATTCTGTACATGATGACCAACCTCATGTGCCAACACATATGCCTGAGCGAAATCTCCTATAGCCTGCATACGCTGCATTTCTCTAAAAAACGATAGGTCAATATAAACTTTGGAATCACCCGGACAGTAAAAAGGACCTGCCGCTGATGAAGTGAATCCACACGCCGAATTAACTCCGTCCTCAAACATCACCAATTTGGGAACTTGATATGTCTGCCCAGCACTTTGAAAAAGTTTGGTCCAAACGTCTTCGGTATCAGCGAGAATAGTTGAGATAAACTGAGCGCCCTCATCATTCGGGTCGAGCTGCGTAGTCGTACCACCAACCGGTGGCGCAACCTGTGAACCACCGCCTAACATGCCAGTGATGTCCTGCCCGAAGAACAGCGCTGCGATAATCAGCAAAATGCCCGCACCACCACCAATTTTCATCGGACCGCCAGCGGACCGACGCCCAGGACCTCTACCTCTTCGGTCTTCAACATTTGTACTACGCCTGCCTTGTCTCCAACGCATTTTGTGCTCCGTATCGATCATTACACACTGGTGCATTACCTCGAATGCACCCTGGCTCTGTGCTACATTTTCGCACGTAATCGCAGGTCGTTTAAACGAAAAAAAACGGAAAATAAAACTATGGCTGGCAATTGTGCCCCGATACTCATTGACAGCCATGTTCATCTGGATGATCAGCGGCTAAATAGCCATCTAGAGGCTGTTGTGCAGGCAGCTCGATCGGCCAATGTGGCGGCCATGGTGGTTCCAGCCACCACTCACGATTTGTGGCCAAGAGTTAAATCGGTTTGCGCTGAAATTGAAGAGGCGCATGCCTGCTACGGGCTTCACCCCTGTTTTTGCCTCGATCATGACGATGAACACATAGCCAATCTGTCTATCTGGATCGCCAGGGAACACCCTGTCGCCGTTGGCGAATGTGGTTTGGACTATCAAATATCGAATGCAGATAAAGCCAAACAACAGCAGATTTTTTCGGCTCAACTAGCCCTGGCCCGTGAGTTCGATCTACCGGTCGTAATACATGCACGAAAAGCCGTTGAGGATGTCATCCGCATGGTGAGATCCTCCGGGCACTACAACGGAATGGTGCACAGCTTCAATGGCTCACTCCAGCAAGCTCATCGACTGATCGATCTGGGTTATAAAATCAGTCTGGGAGGCGCAGTCACCTACCCCAGAGCCACCCGATTACAAGCGCTGGCCGCAAAGCTGCCGCTGGATTCGTTACTTTTGGAAACCGATGCACCCGACCAAACAGATGTTAATCACGCCGGCGAATTGAATCAGCCCGCTTTTCTAATAGACGTTTGGCAGATCATCAGCCAATTGCGCAGCGAATCGTCATTGGAAGTGGCCAAAAGAACGACAGCAAACGCAGCAGAACTGTTTGGCCTACCAGTGGCGGAAGCCGCGTAGCTTTCCTTGGAGCGCTTAATTATGCCTATTAGTAAAACGCTAATATAAGCCGATTCAACACAGCACTGCCAGGTAATGGCCTACATGACTCCTTTGTGCGATTGGAAGAGCTAGGTACGCTTTCATTAGCTCCGAATATCATTCGGCCAACGTTATACTGGTGAAATGTTTGGTTCAGTACAGCAATTCGCATCAAAACAGCTCTATCATCTGCACTTAAATGGTGGGCACTGCGAGCTTGCGACACCAGATACTCGCTTACAGCATTATATTGATTACTATTGGTTTTTAAATATCGATGCCGCTACGATCGATCTGGAAGTCATTCCAGATACAGCGATAGATCTGGTGCTGTGTCCCGATGTTAAGCAGTTTGCAGCGCTGTATTTTCCGGTTTCTGAGAAATTCAGTTTATCGTTGGATGGGCCTGTTCGGTATTCAGGAGTCTGTTTTCATTCGGCGACGATCAGCGAGTTACTAGGTTTCGAAGTTTCCACGCTTAGGAAACTAGGCGTTGGCTCTGACATCATCGAACGCCTTTTGCTAGAGCCATTGATTGCTCGCCTTAAAGATGCTCCTGCAGAATGGCAAATTCAGCAGCTCAATGAATTCTGGCTTACAAAGGCGCAAAACCCTAGCAGCGTTCCCACTAAAACAGCTGCCCCTACCCAAGCGCAAATAATACAGATATTTCAAGAGGCTCAAGGAACAGAAGGTATTGCGAAACTGTGCGATTCGCTACAACTGAGTGAACGACAATTTCGTAGACTCACTCAGCAAACCCTGGGAATTAGTCCGAAAAAAATGTTAAATATTCTTCGCCTCCAGTCAGCACTGTCAGAGCTATTTGCGTGTAACCCGGCACAGATTCAAGATCTTTACTACGATGATTCTCATCGAATCCGCGAACTTAAACGCCTCACCGGGTTGACCCCAGGAGAAATTCTGCAGATGGCCGAAAAATACAATAACGGCCATCAGGCTCAGACTAATCTACATACTCCTAAACGCAAATAGAGGAATATGAACATGGATTTAGTGGCTCAGTTTCCCGTGTTGGTTACAGATAAGCTCAAAGCACAGAAAGAGTTTTATGAAAGTGCCTTTGGATTTTCCACAGAGTTCTTCGACGAGGATTTTTACTTACATCTCGCGCACAAACAGTCCGGAATTCAGATGGCCTTCATGGCACCCAATCATCCTTCCCAACCCTCGTTCTTACATCCTTTGGCCGGCACCAAAGGGATGGTCACTAGTTTTGAAGTCGGCAATGCTAAATCTGCTCACGACGAAGCAGTAAAAGCTGGATTGCCCCTAGTTTTTGATTATAAAGTGGAAGAGTTTGGTGTAAGCCACTTCATGATCAAAGACCCTGCCGGCTTTATCATCGACATCGTTGAGCACCACCAGCAATAACCCCTCGGGTCGGACCGAGCAGCCATTGCTGTCGTCGAGCCGGTCTCACTCACCTGGTCCGACCCTTCAAACCACAGGGTCGGACCCAGAGACGTTACTAGTATTGATTTAGGCGGGGTTGGCCCACGAGAGTATTGAATTTCTTTAGTGGTTGGTCCGACCCAAATAGTCCACCGGGTCCGACCCCGGAATCTAAATGTAAGCGCTGGGTGATATTAGCCCTTATAAGGAAAACGCTCTGGGATAGAAATTTCAGCCATTCTGCCCACTATCCAACTCTGCATAGCCTCTTGAACTTCATTCACCGTCTTACCTTGCGTCTTTATGACTGGTCCGAAACTTACTGTGATCGTACCGGGCCATTTGATAAATCCCATTCTTGGCCAAAACTCTCCAGAATTAACTGCTACAGGCAATACGTCTACACCAAGATTGGTGGCTACCACAGATCCGCCAATGCGAAATTCGGCAGGTGCGCCTGGAGGGCGGCGCGTTCCTTCTGGAAATACAATTAACCAACGACCATCTTCGACTAATCGCAATTTTGCTTGATCAGTCATCTGTTTGATCGCCGAACGACCAGAGGCTCGGTCGATCAGAATAAATTTTAAGATGTGCAGGCCCCAGCCAAAAATGGGTATCAGTGCCAGTGATCGTTTGGCAACATACACGGAGTAACGTAAATGGTAGGTCAGGAAATAGGTTTCCCAAGTAGATTGATGATTTGACATCACCATACAGGGGGTATCGGGAATATTCTCTTCACCATCCACCTCCCAACCTAGCCCGCAAATTAGTTTAAGCCCATGCAGATTCAGCGCTAACCAGTAATGGATCATTTTGAACGCGAAGGGTATCGAGAACAACCCCACAATAATGATTGGAATACCACAAACGATGGTATTTACAACCATCCAAACCCAAAACACAAGGCTTTTGAACGCAAGCCAAGGTCGATTATATGTCTGTTCAACTGATTCGCTCATTCTTGTACCTTCGAAACGAGCAACTCATCGACATAGCTTGATAAATCATCATACGCAGGCAAATGCTCTAACCCTTTGTTGTCATCTAGAGTCTGCTGCCCCGTGCCCGTTTTAACTAAAATGGGTTGCATCGCAGCAGCCATTGCAGCCTGCATGTCTTTCAAAGAATCACCGACAAGAGGAATCGATTCAAGTTCAATACCCAACCGTTCACTAATATCATAGAGCAAACCTGGAGCAGGCTTACGACAGTCGCATTCGTTGGCGTCACTGTGTGGACAAAACACGACGACATCTATATCACCGCCAGCCTGCCGCACTAAATCATGCATTTTCTGATGGATTCTGAACAGCTGATCCATTGTTAATATCTCGCGAGCGATACCAGATTGGTTGGTAGCAACGGCAATTTGATACCCCGCCTGTGTGAGACGAGCTATGCCTTCAAGACTGCCGTCTATTGGAACCCATTGATCTGGATGGGTAATAATTTCCCCGATGTCCTGGTTAATCACGCCATCCCTATCCAGGACAACTAGTTTCATGAATCCGACTCAGCTTGCAAGCGAGATAGATCAGCCGTATATGAGCACAAATTACCAACCTCAGCTAGCAACGCTAAACGGTTTCTTCGAACATCGGAGTTTTCATCCAACACCATAACGCCATCAAAAAAATCGTCTACCGGTTGCTTAAACTCAGCGGTGGAATTCATGGCTGCGGCATAGTCTCTATCGTCCAGATCTTTTTCGATTCCAGGTTTTAGTTTTGTCAAAACTTCATGCAGAGCCTTTTCGGCTGATTCAGTCAGTAACGATGGATTGACTGTTTCACCAATATCATCTGAGTTCTTTTTAAGTATATTGCCGATACGTTTGCTGGCGGCAGACAATACGATGGCCGCATCACCGCGACGAAACTGAGTCATGGCATCCAGACGGGCAAAAATGTCCAGCGGAGAGGAACTGTTCTTGACAAGCACAGCATCGACGACATCCGCAGCGTAACCTCTCTCAATCGCATAACCGCGCAAGCGCTCCATCACATAAGCCATCATGCCATGTTGGTCGACCTTTGATAGCTTGTCGCCATAACTTGATATGGAAGCCTTGAATAAAACATTCAAATCAATATCAGTATGGGTTTCAACAATCAATCTGATTATTCCCAAAGAGGCTCGTCTCAATCCAAACGGATCTTTCGCACCAGTGGGCTTAAGGCCCAATCCGTAAATACCGACGAGCGTATCGGTTTTATCTGCTAGCGCGACTACCTGACCAACGGCACCCGTCGGTAAATCACCGCCTGCTTGTTTTGGAAAGTAATGCTCTTCCATTGCTGCAGAAATTGCTTCGTTGTGCCCATCACGCAGAGCGTAATAACGGCCTGCAATACCTTGCATTTTGGCGAGTTCTTTAACGATCTCAGTGTTTAAATCACATTTACACAAACTAGCGGCTAATTCGCATTCAGCTCCGCTAGCGCCGAAGGGTGATGCTAATTCTGCTGACAATAATTGCAAGCGATCCACTTTGTCCCCAACACTTCCCAACTTTTCCTGAAAAAGTAAGCTGCTTAACTGAGGAATATGATCTGCTAAGGTTTTACTTTTATCCTGTTGCCAGAAAAACATCGTGTCTGCAAACCTTGGACGAATAACCCGTTCGTTTCCATCGATCACAGTTTCCATTCGCTTAGAATCTACATTCGATACCGTAATAAATGCAGGAAGTAGCGCACCTTGCTGATCTAGCAAAGCAAAATAACGTTGATTCTCTTGCATGGTTTGTATCAACGCTTCCTTTGGAATTTCAAGGTAATTGGCGTCAAAATTTCCAGTAACCGCAACAGGCCATTCAACCAGCGCTGTCACTTCATCCAGTAATTCATCGTCCACTACGGGTGCGGCCTGTGCCGTTTTGGCTAATTCGGCCACCTGTGTTCGTATTATTGTGCGACGAGTGGGAAAGTCTGCAATAACAAAAGCCCTCTCAAGCGTTGTCTCATATTCCTGAGGATGGCTTATTTTGACCGCTGAGGGTGAATGAAATCTATGGCCGTAGGTGAGATTACTTGCTTTGAGACCAAATGCTTCCAAGGGTAATACCTCTGATCCATGGATGGCTAACAACCATTGCACAGGTCGAAGAAACTCATGCGGTAAATCAGCCCATTTCATCCGTTTGGGAATCGGCATAGTTTTTAAAATTTCCGGCAGGGCATCACTCAATACCTCAGTCAGCGTCTTTCCCGTCTGCAGCTGTTTCACAATCACCCAGTCACCTTTGGGTGTTGAAACAGTCTGAACGTCATCAACGCTGGCTCCTGCACTTTTTAAAAAACCCGACAACGCTTTGGTTGGCTCGCCGTCCTTAAAAGCCGCCTGCATCGAAGGGCCTTTTCGCTCAACCTCTCGGTCTTCCTGTTTTACTTCCACAGCGGAGATTCTGGCACCTATTCGACGCGGTGTTGCAAACACCTCAGCGGATTTGTTGCAGAGCCCTGCTTCGCTCAAAACTCGACTTAATCCAGTACCTAAATGCTCGGACAAGGGTTGCAAGCTACCGGCGGGTAAATCCTCACATCCAAGTTCGATCAATAAACTATCCATGGGACAACTCCTGCCCATCGCCTTTCTTTATTAGCGGAAACCCAAGTGCCTCGCGTCTGGCCAAATAGACTTCAGCCACTTTACGAGCCATGGTTCGTACTCTTAAGATATACCGCTGGCGTTCGGTCACGGATAACGCATGTCTTGCATCGAGCAGGTTAAACGAATGTGATCCGCGCAACACTTGCTCATACGCCGGCAGCGGCAATTCAAGCTCCGTAAGGCGCTGACACTCCTTTTCACAGTGTTCAAACGCCGCGAACAACGCCTCAGTATCAGCGTGCTCAAAGTTATATGCGGACTGTTCCACTTCATTCTGGTGGAACACATCACCATAGTAAATTGTGCCATTCGCCGATTCGCCCCAAACTAAATCGAAGACACTTTCAACTTTCTGAATGTACATAGCGAGCCGCTCGATACCATAAGCAAGCTCTCCCAATACAGGTGAGCAGGCGATACCACCGCATTGCTGAAAGTAAGTGTACTGAGTGACTTCCATGCCATTCAACCAGACTTCCCAACCAAGCCCCCAGGCACCCAATGTGGGTGACTCCCAGTTGTCTTCCACAAACCGAATATCGTGCTCAAGCGGATCGAAGCCCAAAGCTTCCAGAGATCCCAAATATAGTTCTTGCAGATTGACCGGTGACGGTTTCATCGCTACCTGGAATTGATAATAGTGCTGCATGCGATTTGGATTATCACCATAGCGACCATCAGTCGGACGACGGGAAGCCTGGGTGTGACATGCCGACCAAGGCTCTGGGCCAATTGCCCGCAAGAAAGTGGAGGGATGGAAGGTTCCAGCACCCATTTCCATATCATATGACTGTTGCACGATACAGCCTTGCGCAGCCCAATAATTCTGCAGCACGGCAATCATGCCTTGAAAAGTGGTGATATCAGATTGCATGGTTATCCGCACGCAGTTGACCATCGTTAGCAACTGCGCCTGTTATACAGATTCAAAAAAAGGCACAGTGTACTGAATCTGTGCTCATATAACGCCGATACTTATTTTGATCGCAAGTCGTCCCGACCCCTTCTGGCCCGACTTTTTCTGGTCCGACCCTTTCTGGTCCGACCCTTTCTGGTCCGACCCTTTCTGGTCCGACCCCTTCTGGTCTGACCCGAAGGGAAAAGG
>JAHQVR010000255.1 GCA_019634245.1 Gammaproteobacteria bacterium | reverse complement strand
CTAGCTTGTGTTGAATCTGCATCGACACCTCCGGGCTTAGAAACACCTCTGAACCATCGATGGGCGAGCGGAATTTCACCCCGTCTTCATTAATTTTGCGAAGCTTGGCCAAACTGAATAATTGAAAACCGCCAGAGTCCGTCAGTATTGGCCCATCCCAGTGCATGAAATCATGCAAGTCGCCGTGCAGGTTGATAATGTCAGTGCCAGGCCGCAGCCAAAGATGAAAAGTATTGCCAAGGATTATTTGCGCACCAATGTCTTTGACTTCTTCAGGCGTAACCGACTTTACTGTGGCATAGGTACCAACGGGCATGAAGGCGGGCGTATCAACAACACCTCGATCGAAATGAATCTTGCCGCGTCGTGCAGTTCCATCATTGGCCAGTTTTTCAAAACGCATCATAAGATTAATCCGGCCAGACCAGCATCGCATCGCCGTAACTGAAAAATCGGTACTCTTGCAGAACAGCTTCGTTGTAGGCTGCCATGGTGTTGCTATAGCCACCAAATGCGCAAACGAGCATCAGCAAGGTCGATTCTGGCAAGTGAAAGTTGGTCAACATACCATCTATCACGTTAAACGACTTACCAGGTGTTATAAACAAATCTGTTTCCCCGGAAAAAGCCTTTAAAGTGCCTGACAATGCGGCTGCTTCAAGCGATCTGACACTGGTGGTTCCCACCGCGATAACGCGCCCTCCCTTCTCCTTCACAGCACGAATGGTGGACACAGTATCGTCGCTTACCACTACCCGCTCAGCGTGCATGTGATGCGATTGAATATCCTGACTTCGAACAGGCATAAACGTACCCGCGCCCACGTGCAAGGTAATAAAACTGTGTGTAATGCCAGCAGTGTTTAACGATTGCAGCAACGCTTCATCAAAATGCAAACCGGCTGTGGGTGCGGCAACCGCTCCGGGCGTGTCAGCAAACACGGTTTGATAACGAGTTGCGTCCTGCGCATCGGGCGTTCTATTGATATACGGTGGTAAAGGCAACTGTCCGTGCACATCGAGCAGTGAGTCCAAATCGAGATCGCTCGGTAATTCGAAGCGCACATGGAAAAGATCACGCTCTCGGCCAACGATGCTCGCCGGCACATCCGACACAGTGAATTTAGCGCCCGGTTTTAGGGATTTGTTGGAGCGAATCTTTGTCAGCACATCGGTGTTGCCGATCACACGCTCTATCAGTAACTCAAGCTTACCGCCAGAAAGTTTCTGACCAAACAATCGCGCTTTAATCACTTTCGTGTTGTTAAAAATAAGGTGATCGCCCGGCTTCAGGATGTGAGGCAGATCAGCAATCGATTGGTGTGTAAGCTCGGCCCCATCCTGGACCAGCAAGCGACTGGCGCTGCGCGCTGGCAGTGGCTCTTGAGCGATTAGCTGGTCGGGTAAATCGAAATGAAAATCGGAGAGTTGCATCAGGTTCTTTACGCGGAGGCAGAAGTTGCCTAAACTATGCACTCGCTGCCGGGGTGGTGAAATTGGTAGACACGCCGGATTCAAAATCCGGTTCTGGAAACAGAGTGCGAGTTCAAGTCTCGCTCCCGGCACCAACTCTTCTTAAAGTACCACACAAATACCTGCCTGATACCTTCTACATACTTGATACCTAATACCTGCCTGATACCTCAGTGATTGGCCACTCGCGATGCCTAGATTTCTGCGTGCTTGCGAGCCTCAGTATTTGTCTCAATGTGTGCAGAATTTCAGGCAAAAAAGAAGACCCTTTCGGGCCTTCTTTTTTAGCCAGGCAAGTTGAACTAAGCAAGTAGATGCCAGAACAACACCAGGGCCAGACTTAATCTATCGCCAGTATTGATCTGACGTACTAGATTCTGACGCACTAGATCAGGGTGTCACTGGCTGGATAACACGCCAGATGCACACCCACCCAACAGTACGGGGTCGCAATAGGTATAAGTCATTTGCAACGGTGCCACGTCGGCTCGAGTCCAGCTGGCTTCAACCGTAGTCCCATCGTCTGTTCGCGCCGCCGAAAACGACCCAGAGCAATCGGGGTTTTCCTGTATGCGATTCGAGTAGCCATCAGAATCAGCTCTACTGGCACGCTCAGTACCGTCGGAGTCTCTGTCCACCTTTACCGTCGATACCACGCCATCTTCATCGGTAACCGTTGCTTCGGTATTGGCGAATAGTCTGTTGTAGTAAGTGTAAGAGCCATTCTCAAAATCAAAACTGAGCGTATCGCCGGCAAGACTCACGTTAGATACACCGGGCGTCGCGCAACCATTCTCCTCAACCAGCGAGTAGTTGCATGCACCGACAGCGGAGATTGGCAATATGTAGTCACTGACTGCAACGACGAATTCGAGAAATACAAAAAGATCTGCAAGCGGGTTAGCGCTGTTCTCGGCCGGACCGAAAGTATCCCAGGCCGGGTAGTCACCAATATCCACAACAGGAATGGCAACATCGCCTGGCTCAAAGTCCGGACCATTGCACGACAATGACATTGCGTTTAACGCCGCGGATAGATCAGTTCCACTTGGACCCGATGTACCGCCGGTTGTGCCTGTGCCCCCGGTTGTACCAGCACCGTCGCCTGCAGTGGTTCCACCTGTGGTGCCGCCAGACGAAGTTGCTCCGCCAGTTGTTGCTGTCCCCCCGGTAGTACTTGCACCCCCAGTCGTGGCGGCGCCCCCAGTCGTTGCAATACCACCACCTGTTGTCGATGTACCACCATCAGTAGCACCACCAGCTGTTGTTTCGGCTATGTTGGTTTGGTTCGAAGAGCCACCGCCACCACCACCGCAGCCAGTCAGCACAAGCGCCATCGCGCCGATCAACAAGGTACATCTGTTTAACTTTCGAATCATCACGTCTCCATTGGCCCATTACGGGACATTTGTGTTTTTTGCAGGCATGAGCCACATGACAGTGGCCTGATAGCGCTACAACTTTCGTAGCAGCGCTGACATTAACGGATGTTAACAATAAGCTTGGGAAACGTTAAGGCGAATCACAAAGGCAGTGTTGAATCTGTGACGCCTACACTTGAAATAGCCGCATAGTACTGGGCTCACAGTGCACAACTAGACTTTCGTTTAAGCAATACCAACGATCAATCGTCACGTAGCTTTACGGGTTTAATTATCGAGTCGAGCGATTCAATTACCGGAGCAAGGTGTGGTTTGTTGGTGCGTATTTCATCCATGGTTAATCCTTCAAGCTCATGCGGAAACACCAGCCACTCATCTGTGGTGTGCACCGTGTAGTCCGGCTCAAAGTCTGTGCGGTTTCTCAGCGGTTTAAAATAGGCAGTGGCTACCCGCACATCGTCGGGCATATTTCGACGCGAACGTTTACGCAAATAATCAATAATAGCTTTAACACTCAATCCGGTATCGAACACATCATCCACAATCAACAATCTGTCATCATGATTCATCTGTCGCGTTAAATAACTCATACCGTGCACGCGTACCGCATTCTTTTCGTCCCGGTCACGCATGCCACGGTAAGAAGACGTTCTTATCGAAATATGATCTGTCTCGATACCATAGAAATCCAGTAGTTCCTGCACAGCAATGCCAACCGGTGTACCACCGCGCCACACACCAACAATAAAGTTTGGTCTAAAGCCGCTTTCGATTACCTGTTTACCAAGCTCCAGTGAATCTTCCATTAACTGTTGAGCTGAAATATAGATTTTGTTGTCTTCAGACATAAGGGCTATGCAACCGTGTTTAACGCATCAAGAATAGTAGTCAACGCAGCAATAGGATTGTCTGCCTGTGTAATCGGACGTCCTATAACAAGGAAATCACTGCCGGTTTTCTTGGCTCGCTCAGGCGTCATTACCCTGTGTTGATCATCAGTACTAACGCTATTGTCTGACAATCGAACCCCGGGGGTTACCGTAAGAAATTGCTGATCAGTCGCTGCTTTGACCAGTGGCACTTCCAAAGGGGAACAAACCACCCCATCGAGTTTATATTGATGGCTTAAGGCGGCGAGTCTTTTAACCTGCGTTTCACAATCATCCTGGACTCCAACGGCCGTGAGTTGTTCATCGTCAAGACTTGTTAACACCGTAACCGCTATTAACTTAGTCGGATGTGGACTGTTCGAGCGATCAATTGCATTACGGGCTGCCTCCAACATGGCAGGTCCGCCGCCGGCATGGACATTAACCATCCACACACCAAGCGCAGACGCTGCCCGAACTGCGCCAGCAACCGTATTCGGTATATCGTGGAATTTTAGATCCAGAAAGACATCGAAACCTTTAAGTTGTAGCTGTTCGACAAACTGTGGACCGGCAATCGTAAAGAGCTCTTTGCCCACTTTGAGACGGCAAAGGCGGGGGTCGAGCTGGCGCGCCAACGACAGACAAGGGGCGGCATCATCAAAATCCATGGCAACCACCAGAGGGGATGGCATGGACAGGGAAGCATCAACAGACATGGCAACTCCACAATCAACTGGCACTCAATCAACTGACAGGCATCATACCCGAAACAGCGCCATGTGGAATCCCAAATTTGCCAATTGAGGTCAAACGATAAGGCGATCAACCTTACATTACGTCAGTTAGGGCAAATAAATACGAAACACGCCACCGCCCAAAGTCCCTCCATTGGATAGTGCAATGTGCCCTACCTTGTCTCCTTGACGATGGAAATGGGCTATTCTAGAGGCGAAAAACAAACCCAGCTGGGTACTATTGGCATCTGGCTTGCCAGGGCAATCCAGGGGGTATTCATCCAACATAAACTGCGGAAAACCGTTACCGTCATCTTCTATTTTGATCACCAAGTCATCATTTTCTACTTCAGCGGATAAACATATTCGCTGTTGCGCATAGCGCACCGCATTAATCACAACGTTATGAATGACATTACCCATAAGCTCAGCATCATAAAACCAAGCCAAATCGCCATCACAGTCCACCGTGACTTCGATTGACTGGGCAACAAACAGCATATCATTGCGCGCCAACTGATCTTCAAAGGTATCCGAAATATAGTGCTCATCGATATTCACGGGTAGATTTTGTTGATTGAGCCGATAAATCGTCAGCAACTGGATCAATTCTGAATTAATGCGAGAGGCCTCATATTGCAACGTAGAGACATGCTTACGCTGCTCGGGCTGCTGTAGCGCGGGCAAGCCCATCACCTCCTCCAAAGAATTTAGCAGCATACCCAATGAGTTTTTCATATCGTGAACACTGGCCGCCAGAACAAAAGAAAAATCCAACAAATGGTCATTGGTTATTTGCTGCGTTGACATTGCAGATAAAGACTCTTTCATCACATCCACCGCTATACCCCCCAATTAGGACGTCGATTGTTTCGCTTTGATTCGATCAAACATATCGCGCAATTGCTGATAACGCTGATACTGATCCGTATCCGGCTGGACACTCTGTTTAACCCCATCAAAAATGGCTAGACAGCGGTCAATATCACCCTCACCAATGGCTTGATGGCGCATTTTGCCGAGCAATGCCTGCACTAAATTTAATTTGACTCCCAGATAATGGGGAAAACGCTTCTCGACCCTGATGAAGTAGTCGATGGCTTTTGTGTAATCTTCCGCCTTATAGGCGGCAATACCTTGTTTATTAACATGGGCCAGTTCTTTTTTCCCTTTGTCACTCACCGGTTCAGAGAGTAAAGGATCAATTTTTTCCAAAATGGGTTGGTTGTCTTTAAAGGCCTCAATCAACAGAGCCAGCTTTTCCTGCGCCAACTTATGTTGACCGCAGGCCATGAGGGTATTGACCATGGCCAAATGCAAATCGATGTCCGCGCCTTCGTCCACTCGCTCAGAAGCGCGATTGAGGATGTCCTCTGCTTTCGCACGATTACCCTGGATTGCCCACAGCTGGCCTTCCAGTAAATCAACCTGCACCCTGAGATCACCCTCTAATG
>JAHQVR010000254.1 GCA_019634245.1 Gammaproteobacteria bacterium | reverse complement strand
CGACGGTGGCGAGACGTGGTATTAGAACATCCTACCGGACGAATTCAACTTAAAAGACACTATCGCTTTTTACCGCGCAAATAGAGTGTTGGCGTTCCTACCGAACGCTATGGTTCACACTGGGCGGCGGTGATGGCAATGATATTGGTGACATCATCACTCGTACAACCTCGACTGAGATCGTTTACCGGGTGCTGCAGACCTTGCAGAATTGGTCCCAACGCTTGTGCTCCCCCAAAGCGTTCAATTAGTTTGTAACCGATGTTGCCAGCATCCAGGTTAGGAAAAATAAGGATGTTGCAAGGTGAATCACAGGCTTCTTCAGGGAATTTTCTATGCTGTATCGGAGGCACGACGGCTGCGTCCAATTGAATTTCTCCGATGATGCGCCAGTCGGGTTTCGCTTGTTGTGCGCGTTTGCAGGCGTCGCGTACTTTGGTCACCGCAGCATGGCGCGCGCTTCCGTTGGTGGAGAACGACAACATACCAATATTGGGGTCAAGGTTCAGCAGAGTTTTGGCGCTTTGACCCGTACTGATCGCAATGCTGGCGAGTTCGTCGGCATCAGGTTCGATCACCAACGCGCAATCAGCAATCACAATGACATCACGTACTGGATGGGAATCGTTGAGTAGCATGATAAAAAAACTGGAGACCACACTGACCTCTGTTTTTTTCCCGACATAGCGTAGGGTGTTGCGAACCACATCGGCAGTGGCTGTCATAGCACCCGCCACACACCCGTCCGCTTTCCCCAGGCCTAAACTTAAACAGGCGAATGTCAGCGGGTTCTTACAAGCTTCAATCGCCTTTTCGACTGGTATGTTTCTTGGTGCACGTTTTTCAATCAGACTTTGAACATAGGCATCCTGATCTGCCGACTGCAGCGGATCTAAGATTTCCAGATGATCGACATTCAGATTGAATGAGGCAGCTGCTGCGTGGATTTCCTTCGCACCGCCCACCAAAATGGGTGTTGCGAGACCTCGTTTTTCAACGTCGATAGCTGCGATGAGGATGCGCTCATCCAAGCTCTCGGGCAGTACGATGCGTCGTTTGTGGGCGCGAGCCGCATTAAGCACTTGGTCAAAGGCGGACATTGCAAATCACTGTGATAGTTGGTTCTGCAGACCAGTTCAGTTTATCGTGTTTGATCAGCAATAATAAGATCTGCCGCCTTTTCACCTATCATGATAGTCGGGGCGTTGGTATTGCCAGAGACGATTTCGGGCATGATCGACGCATCGACCACTCGCAATCCTTCTACACCGTTCACCTTAAGCTCAGGGTTCAACACAGCGTCGTTGTCAGCACCCATTCGGCAAGTTCCCACCGGGTGATAGATGGTGTTCGCTATATTTCTGGCCTGATCGAGCAGTTCGTCATCCGTTTGGGCCTCTGGATTTGGGAGATACTCTTCCAAAATATGCGGCTTCATGGGGTCGGACGCCATTATTTTGCGGGTATATCGCAACCCTTCAATCGCTGTTCGGCAATCCAGATCGGTGGATAAATAATTAGGAATAATTTTAGGTTTGTCAGAAAAATCCGGTGATTGAATATCGATTCGACCGCGACTCTCAGGCCTGAGCTGACACACCGAAGCGGTGATCGCGCTGAACGGATGTAGACCTTCTCCGGGAGTATCTGCGCTGAACGGTTGGAAGTGGTATTGAATATCTGGTCTCTCATTGGACAGACGGGTGCGACAGAAGGCACTGACCTGTGATGCCGCCATACTCAGTGGCCCACCGCGGGTGATCAAGTAGTTCAAGCCGGCCCGCATTTTCTGAATGGGATTGGCCAGCTGATCATTCAGTGTAATGGGGGTGGTGGTTTTGTAGACCGCTCTGATTTGTAGATGGTCTTGTAGGTTACCGCCCACATCGGGGCGATCGACCAACGTATCGATCCCAAAGTTTTGCAATAGTTGACCCGGACCTATGCCTGAGAGTTGTAGCAGCTGCGGGGACCCGATGGCCCCCGCACACAGGATAATTTCCCGATTGGCGCAGATAACTTGGGGTTGGCCTCCGACAATACTATCCAGGCTGACGGCACGTTTATCTTCAAAATTTATTTTTTTTACGAGCGCTTGTGTGATTACTGATAAATTGGTTCGTGATCGTGCGGGTTTTAAATAGGCTACCGCGCTACTGCATCTGAGCCCCTTATGGGCGGTTTGCTGGAAGTAGCCGACACCTTCCTGTTCGGCACCATTGCTGTCGTGATTCACCGGGGTGCCGACAGAGGCAACGCCCCGAATAAAATCCTCACTAATCTGGCTTTTGAAGCGGATGTTGCTTACTTTTAGGGGACCACTGGCACCGTGATAGTCATCCGCACCATTTTCTTGGTGTTCTGAGCGTTTGAAATAGGGCAGCACGTCATCAAAAGACCAGCCTGTGCAGCCCAGCTCCGACCACCGATCGTAGTCTTGATGTTGGCCCCGCACATACAGCAGCCCATTGATTGAACTCGAACCACCTAGCACTTTGCCACGCGGCCACTTAAGACTACGGCCATTGAGGCCAGGATCGGGTTCGGTGGTGTAGCACCAGTCGGTTTTCGTATTGTGGATGGTTTTGAAATACCCGACCGGAACGTGAATCCAGGGGTTGCGATCTTTGTTGCCTGCTTCTAGCAGCGCAACGGTTGTAGTACCATCAGCACTGAGTCGATTCGCAACAGCGCATCCAGCCGAGCCAGCACCAACAATTACGTAGTCAAACTGTCGTTTCATCTATCCAGGTTACCTCTACACAACTGATTCAGTTGGATTTCTAAACATGGTACGCGAAAGCCACAAGCAGGATGAGTTCAGGCGGTTTCAGAACGATATGTGCATTCTATGGGCTACTGCGTCGGTCGGTGAGAGCTAGACATGAGTCAGTTCTGGAGCCAGCTTGTCCAGCGATTGCACCCTTATGTCCCAGGGGAGCAACGTGCAGACCCAGAGGTTATCAAGCTCAACACAAATGAAAACCCATATCCACCATGCATTGGCGTGCAGAATGCCATTCGTGAGATTGATCACCACGTGTTGCGAAAATACCCTGATCCGGAATCGACGACGCTGCGGCAGGCACTCGCTCGGTATCATGACGTGTCTATCGAGCAAGTCTATGTGGGCAATGGTTCAGACGAGATTCTCGGTTTTGCATTTATGGCTTTCTTTACTGATCAACCTCTGCAGTATCCATCAGTAAGCTACAGTTTTTATCCCGTGTATTGCGATCTCTTTGGAATCGAAAAACATCCCGTCGAATTATCCGAAAATTTCGCTATCGTTCCAGAGCGCTTCAAGGTGGGGTTAGGTGGCATTGTGTTTCCCAATCCCAATGCGCCAACGGGAATGGCTTTGTCCTTGGAGCAAATCGAGCTGCTGGTAACCACTCATGCTGATTCGGTGGTGTTGATCGATGAGGCGTATGCCGATTTTGGCTCGCAGAGTGCGATTGGGTTAATTCATAAGTACAACAACTTAGTGGTGACTCGCACCTTTTCTAAAGGTCGGTCGCTAGCCGGTTTGCGTATCGGAGCGGTGTTCGCGCATCCCGATTTGATTGAAGGAATAAAACGGGTGAAAAATTCCTTCAATTCCTATCCACTGGATAGTGTCGCGCAAGGCGCAGCCGTCGCCTCATTAGAGGACGAAGTCTACTATCAACGAACCATTCAGCTAATATTGAACACTCGAAAAAGAACCGTTGAAGCGCTGGAGCAACGACAATTTCGAGTATTGAACAGTGCAGCAAATTTTATATTCGTCTCTCCTGGTAAAGCCGATGCAAAGTCCTTATTTGACTACTTGGCTAACAAAAACATCCTGGTGCGTCACTGGAACAACGCGTTACTAAAAGATTGGATCAGAATCACCATAGGTACTGATTCTGATATGGATCGTTTAGTCAATGCTATCGATACCTATGGTGAACATGAATAGAGTCATCGAACAAGCCTGGGGTTTGGTTTGTTTGTTGGGCCGTCAAATACTGGCAATAGTGGTTCTGGCTCTTCCGCACCCCGCCTTAGCGCAAGAGTCAGCATCAGAGGACGATGAATCCAGTATCTTTACCAATGTCGGGTCATTTGTGGATTCTGCACAACAGTCGGCTACTGACCGATTCAACAATTGGGTGCTACAGGTCGATGATTTCTTCGGTGGCGATCAATCCGTATCCGGGATTAACCAGAGTTGGGCCCGGCTGCGTATCGATGCCGTACAGCCGGGCGCTGAAGATACAAAAATTCGCGGTACAGTCAAGCTGCGTCTAGTGTTGCCCAGATCCGAGCAACGATTTCGTTTGCTTCTCAGTACCGAGGATGAAGATGCCTCCTCTAGCGATCCCAGCCGCGCTGGAACGGCCAATGCTAACGCCCGGGACGACCAGGATGTGTCGTTCGCGTTGCGCTTTATACGCTCTGCTCGCACGTCGGGTAGCTTGAACTTTGATGTGGGTGCTCGGATTCGTGATGACAAAGGACAAGCCTTTGGCAGGATTAACTCATCGTGGAAATCAACGACTGAGTCTGGCTGGCATAGCAACCTGACAAATAATCTTTTTTACTACTCGTCATCTGGCTATGAGAATCGATTGCGGTTTGATCTTCGTAAACCCTGGTTCGGCAGTGAAAAGGTATTTTTCCGCACATCGACGAACTTTAATTGGCGTAAGGGTAGAAAAGGTGCGGCTATCAGTGAGACATTAGGGCTGTACGGACAGATTAACCCTCGCACAGCGTTGGCCGGTGAGGCGATTTTTGAATATTCGACAGCTCTGAACGAGGATGCGACCGATCGTTATCACGGTTCTGAGTTGCGCTTACGCTTGCGTCAGAACGTTTGGCGACCCTATTTCTACTACGAGATTTGGCCTAGCGTATCCTGGCCATCCATTAACGGTTACAAAAAAGCCTATGGCGGGCTCATCAGGGTTGAATTTGTTATTGGTGATACTGGGTAGCGTATCCGGCGCTGGGGAGTATTTTTTTGCGGATTGTTTGTATCAGTGATACTCATGGGGATCATGAAGCAGTAAGGTTGCCAGCAGGTGATGTATTAGTTCATGCCGGAGATGTTACCGCGCATGGATCTGAACAAGACTATAAGACCTTTTTGTCATGGTTCTCAGAGCAACCTCATCCCTACAAGCTCTTCATTGCGGGTAACCATGACACGTTTCTCGAAGAGGACCCCAACAGTGTTGAGCAATCAGCCCTGGAATCTGGTGTTCAGTATCTAAACGACAGTGGTTGTGTGATCGACGGTGTCACATTTTGGGGCTCACCAATCACGCCCCGTTTTTATAATTGGTCTTTCATGCGCGATCCGGGCGAAGATATCGAACGGCATTGGCGAAAAATCCCTGACGATACGAAAGTGTTAGTTACTCATGGGCCTGCATACGGTATTCTGGATCAGGTAGAGCGTGATGAAGTGACATTGGAGCACACCGGCTGTCCTAGTCTGTTGGAAACCATCAAAAGGATCAGTCCACGGTTTCATATATTTGGCCATATACACGAAGGCTATGGGCAACAGCTGCAACATGATGTCGCTTTCGTTAATGCCAGCAGTATGGACAAAGGCTACAGGATTGCCAATTCGGCCATTACTCTGACTGTATAGGCCGGTTGTAAATTTCTGCTACTGATTGTTTCTCAATAATCCCTGTTTAGGAGCGCAATAAAATGAGGTTAATCCAACGCATTGGCTTGTCATCGTTTCTCAGTATGTGTGTACTGTTTAGTGCGATGGCACAAGATGTTGATGTTGATGAGGCTGCAGCTGCTTGTATCGAAGCTGCTCGCTTGATGCAGGAAGACCAAGATTACGATGGCGCTTTAGAAGAAGCGAGTTGGTGTGTCGAAGGCTTAAAACAAATCAAGCAGGCACAAACTCTTGCGGTATTCCCAGATGAAGTAGAGGGCTTTGTGGGTGGCGAGGTGAGCAACGAAAGCATGTTGGGAATGAACATGATTGAACGAACTTATCAAAAAGAAAATAACTCCATCAAGATCTCCTTAATGGCCGGTGGTTCCGGTGCAGGTGCGAGCGGTCTGGCTGCGTTGGCGCAATTGGGAATGGGTCTTGGCGGTGCTGGTGGGGGGAAAAAAATCCGGGTGCAGAAACGTACGGTGATCGATTCTTCAGAAGGGAGTAACAGCGCTTTTATGGTTCAGTTAAAAAGCGGTGGCATGATGAACGTTGAATCATCCACGGTTTCTCGTGATGAAACTTTGGAATTCTTGCGGATTTTTCCAATTGCGGAAATCGATGACGCCTTAAAGCAATAAAAAAAAGCCCCACAGGTCACTGTGGGGCTTTTGGTTGTTTTTTGAAAATTTAAACGTTGCGCTGATTTATTAGTTGGCCAAACCCATTTCTTCTTTTTCAAATTCGCTGCGTTCATTGATAACATCGATGACCGCAGGGTAACCCCCAGCTTTGCTGGCTGAGGTTCGGTATTTACCATTGATCATAACTGCGGGTACGCCCGTTAGCCCGGCACCTTTCGCTAACTGAATCGCTCTGCGCATTTTGGTTTCGACCGCAAACGACTTCATCGTTTTCAGGAATTTATCAGGATCCATACCGAGCGTTTCAGCTAGCTTGGCGATGTCTTTGGGTTTTCGCATGTTTTTTCGTTGTTCATGAATGGCATCAAACATCGCATCGACAAACTCGTGCTCTTTACCCAGGAGTTGGGCAGCATAAAAAGAACGAGAGTGCGTTTCCCAACTGGGATTCAGTGGAGGAGCTTCTCGGCTAAAACTGACATAGTCCGGTTTGTCTTTTTCCCATTTTAAGATCGTCGGCTCGAAGGCGTAGCAATGCGGGCAGCCCAGCCAGAAGAACTCAATCACTTCGACTTTATCGGGTGTACTCGTATTCTGCGGCGGATCGATAAGATCGTAGCCCTGGGCGGCGGCAGTGGTAGAACCCATCATCAGGGCAACGAGTAGAAGCCCCATGGATAGTCCACGATTCCGCAATCGAGAAGGTAGAGTGGCTGAAAAATTCATGTGTACTCCGAAGGTATGTGTCACACCATTGGTCGATCTATAGTGTTTTAAGTTCAAGTTAGGTCTGGATTTCTGAGATCGAAACCTCGAATCACGCAATCCGCATGCCGAGCCAACCGGCTAGAGGACGCTTGCACCTAAAATTAATGTAATCCAGCGATGTAGTTAGCCAATGCTGCTATTTCATCGTCTGTCATGCGTTTGGCCAATGAGCGCATCATCGAGCCAGGATCGTTTTGACGCTCGCCTGCTCTAAACGCTTTCAATTGGGCTTCTAAATAGCCTGCATCCTGACCGCTAAGTGCTGGAAAATTTGCCGCAGGATTGCCGCTGCCGTTCGGTGCATGGCAGCCACTGCAAGCCGGTATGCCTGTGCCGGCAATACCGCCTTGAAAAATGTCTGCGCCTTTTTGTAATTCAGCAGATTCATCAGCCACCCCTGGAATCGCAGGAAGGCTTTCGTAGTAAGCCGCCAAGTCAGCGATATCTTCATCACTCAAGCCAGCGGCCATGGGGGACATCACCGGGTTAACCCGGTCACCGTCGCGGAAGTTCATCAGCTGCTTAGCGGTGTAACCAGCGTGCTGGCCAGCGAGATTTGGGTAGGCTGGAATGATGGCTTTCCCGTCGGCACCATGGCAGGCTGCACAGGTGGCCGATTTTGCTTTGCCCGCGTCAGCGTCTGCGGCATGGGAGGCCGGCGCAATCGCTACTGCCATGACGAGCACGAATAGATGAATGATTTGCTGTTTCACTCTCGTTCCTAAAGTGTTGACTATTGTGTTGGATGGAGTCGCTGCTTTCTATAGCAGGGAGCCAGTGAAGGACCGCCCGCTTAAAGCTGTAGACTCGATGTTTCAAGATCAAGTTCAATCGTAGTCCGAATTATCCACGAATGGGCTACTTTCGTCCGTTTTTTGGCTGCTTCAGTATTCGCCATCGGTAAAATTTCTAACCATGAATCCTATGTATTTCAAAGCGCAATACCACACCAGTGCTACGGAACTTCGGGCGTGTCCAAATTCGGTAGCCGAAGTGGCCTTCGCCGGGCGCTCAAATGCGGGTAAGTCCAGTGCCTTAAACACGATCACTAGAAATAAAAAGCTGGCTCGAACCAGTAAAACCCCGGGTCGGACCCAATTGTTGAATTACTTTACCCTCGGTGAGGATCGTTTCTTGGTCGATTTACCAGGCTATGGCTACGCTCAAGTGTCTAAAACCAAGCAAAAAGCGTGGCAGGCGGCGTTGGGGAGTTACCTGCAACGGCGGGAGCCGCTCAAAGGTATCGTACTGGTGATGGACATCCGGCATCCGCTGAGCGATAACGATTGGACTTTGATTGAAATGCAGCAACAGGGCGCAGCAGAGCTTCACGTACTGCTGACCAAATCGGACAAATTGGGCAAAAGCGCTATTGCCAAGACGCTCGAATCGGTTCGGGCTACGCTGGAGCGCGAAGGCGTTGAAGCCACACTACAAGATTTTTCAGCTCTGAAAGCTCAAGGGATTGATGATGCTCATGGCGTGCTCGATGAATGGCTGTTGGGTGCACCAGCATGAGTCCCGGTCAGACGTTACCTTTCGTAACACTTGATCCTGCAGTTCAATAATCAAGCGATGATGGCCGAAGGGGTTAAATTCAAGCGGTTGATATTTAAAGAAAAACTAAAATTCGTGGCCGTGTAGACCTTTCCCTATAATCCCCCTAGCGTCTGGATAACGGGTTGGGCTGAGCCAAACACGGTGTGCACCCTAAGTGATCACCTGCAAGCCTCGCAACAAGTCTGACGAATTTTTCGAACGCCCGAACAGGCTCGATATCGGCCTTAATGACTGGAAAGTAATGGCCATCGGTGCGATGGCTTACACCTCGAGGAGAATTGATTAATGACAAAGAAACACAACGAAAGCAGTTGGTCGCGTCGCGAAGTATTAAAAGCGAGCGCGGCAGGAGCAGCTATTACTGGCGCTCCCATGTTTTTCACTCGTCACGCTTATGGTGCTGACTTCCTGAACAACCCAGGTGACGCTGGAACGGTAAAGTTGGGTTTCAACGTTCCTCAATCTGGTCCGTACTCAGAAGAAGGTGGTGATGAGCTTCGTGCTTATGAGCTAGCGGTCAAGCACCTTAATGGTGAAGGCGATGGCGGCATGATGAACACCTACAAGCCGAGCGCTCTGACGGGTAACGGTATTCTGGGTAAAAAGGTTGAGTATGTAACAGGTGATACTCAAACTAAATCTGACGCTGCTCGTGCATCAGCGAAGCGAATGATCGAAAAAGACGGTGTCGTCATGGTCACCGGTGGTTCGTCTTCTGGTGTTGCCGTGGCGGTGCAAGGTCTTTGTCAAGAAGCCGGTATTATTTTTATGGCTGGCCTGACGCATTCTAATGACACCACGGGTAAAGATCGGAAAGCCAATGGCTTCCGCCACTTCTTTAACGCCTATATGTCTGGTGCTGCTCTGGGACCCGTACTTGAAAAAGCCTACGGTACCGACCGAAATGCTTATCACCTGACCGCTAACTACAACTGGGGCTGGACTCAAGAAGCGTCTATCCAGGCTTCTACTGAAAACATTGGTTGGTCCACAAATGCTGCGGTTAGAACCCCAGTAGGTGCTGGTGACTTCAGCCAGTACATCACACCGGTATTGAACTCTGGAGCCGATACTCTGATCTTGAACCACTACGGTAAAGACATGATCAACTCGTTGACTCAGGCGACTCAGTTTGGTCTTAAAGACAAGCAGGTTAACGGTAAAGACTTCGTGATCATTGTTCCATTGTATTCACGACTCATGGCACAGGGTGCTGGCGATAACGTAAAAGGTATTTACGGTTCCACCAACTGGCACTGGTCATTGCAGGATGAAGGTAGTAAGGCCTTCGTTAAGTCTTTTGGACAAGAGTATGGTTTCCCTCCTTCACAGGCTGCTCACACTTGTTATGTTCAGGCGCTGCTCTATGCAGATGCTTGTGAGCGCGCTGGTACCTTTGAGCCTTGCCAGGTTGTTAAGGCTCTGGAAGGACACAAGTTCGATGGTATGGGTAACGGTCCGACCGAATACCGTGCTGACGATCACCAGTGTTTCAAAGACGTTCTGGTTGTGAAGGGTAAAGACAACCCAAGTTCACAGTTCGACCTGCTGGAAGTTGTGGAAGTGACTCCACGATCTCAGGTTGAGTACCCGCACGATCATGAAATGTTCTCTGGCGGTACTTTGGGTGAATGCAACAACGGTGTATAAATCCGAAAGGAATTTATGGAGCTGTTAAGCTAGAAGTACAGGTCGGTCACGTTTCTGTGACCGACCTTTTTTCTTTCAAGACAAAGCGTGATGTTCGCCGGAGCCTGTGCTTAGGCGAATGCGTATTATTTGTTATTGCTAATGCCAAGTTAGAGCTGAGGATGTTTTCGTGGATGCGGTTCTATTACAAGTTTTAAATGGGTTGGATAAGGGTGGCGCATATGCCCTGATCGCGCTCGGGCTGACGTTGGTGTTCGGCACCCTCGGCGTCGTGAACTTTGCCCACGGTGCGATCTTTATGATCGGCGCTTTTTGTGCCGTCTCGATCAATGCTTTGTTTGGTATGTCCACCAAAGTAAAAGATGAATCGGTCACATTATTTGAAGCGTTTAAAGAAGTGCCCATTCTCGAAACAAAATTTCCAGTCATCGGGCCGTATCTGATTGACTATGCAGTGCCGTTATCGATCATAGTGGCCATTCCAGTCATGCTGTTAGTCGGCTGGACAATGGAACGCGGCTTGATTCGCCACTTCTACAAGCGGCCTCATGCTGAACAAATCCTGGTTACATTCGGTCTGGCCATTATTCTCCAGGAGATTGTTAAACACTACTTTGGCGCGAATCCCATTCCTCAAGATGCTCCGGCGGTGGTGGCTCAGAGCGCTAACATCGGTTCCTGGTTTGGTTTGGGCGACAACCTGGTTTATCCCTGGTGGCGGATTATCTATCTCGGTTTTTCACTGCTCATTATTGGCGCTGTGTTTGCGTTCTTACACCTCACAACTTTCGGTATGGTGGTGCGCGCCGGTATGCAGGACCGAGAAACGGTGGGACTACTCGGTATTGATATTCAGAAGCGCTTTACCATTGTGTTCGGTATTGCGGCAGTGGTAGCCGGCTTGGCTGGCGTGATGTACACACCGATATTGCCTCCGGATTACCACATGGGTATGGATTTTCTGGTGCTGTCGTTTGTCGTGGTTGTGGTTGGCGGTATGGGCTCTTTGGGTGGAGCGGTGCTCGCTGGTTTTCTGCTTGGGTTATTGCAATCATTTGCCTCGATGAATGAGGTTAAGAGCATTATCCCCGGCATCGACGAAGTAATTATCTATCTTGTCGCTGTTGTGGTTATTCTGGTTAGGCCTCGTGGCCTGATGGGCCGCAAAGGCGTCATGGAGGATTGATCATGGTTAAGTCTTCCAACAGATCTGATTGGATTTTGTTTGTCTGCTTTGTAGCAGCAGTGCTCACTATGCCGATATGGCTAGCGCCGTTTGGTGCTAATTATCCGGACTTAATGCAAAAGTTCGCGATATTCGGCATCTTTGCCATTGGTTTTAATATTTTGTTTGGACTCACTGGCTATCTATCGTTCGGTCACGCAGCCTTTCTGGGAGTGGGATCCTATACGGCGGTGTGGTCGTTTAAATTATTTACGATGAACATTGTTCCGGCGATATTCTTTGCCATCATTATTACTGGAATATTTGCCTACATTATTGGGTTTATAAGCCTACGTCGCTCAGGGATCTACTTCTCGATTCTGACTCTGGCATTTGCTCAAATGTCCTACAACCTGGCTTACTCGGTAATTACACCGATCACCAATGGTGAAACCGGTTTGCAGCTCTCTGCGCACGATCCACGGATTATTGATACCGCGATAGGCATCACGCATGGAGCCTTGC
Organism: Gammaproteobacteria bacterium; assembly: GCA_019634245.1. The sequence goes on along the minus strand of JAHQVR010000254.1, from coordinate 35,249 downwards.
CCTCAACCACCTTGTTTGGCATAAAAACCTCCGGCCTGCCAGGGTTCTACATCTGCGCAACCGTTTTGATCATTGCCTTCTTTATTTCGTTGCGTATCACCCGGTCTCCATTTGGCATGATGCTCAAGGCGATCAAGTCTAATCAAACGCGCATGAGCTACACAGGATTCAATACACGTCCTTATCTAATTTGGGCATTTGTAATATCGGGCATGTACGCAGGGCTTGCTGGCGGTCTCATGGCGGTTACCGATCCTTTAGCCGGAGCTGAGCGGATGCAATGGACCGCTTCTGGTGAGGTAGTTCTAATGACCATACTCGGTGGTGTTGGCACGTTGGTTGGACCGATGCTTGGCGCCATGTGTATCAAGTATTTTGAAAATATCTTTTCCTCGTTTAATGATCAAACTTTGCATCAAGCGTTTTCTGCACTACCCGATGGGTTAGAAAATGCGTTGGTGTCGGTGACCGGTCTGTTTGTGGGTGAGGGCTGGCATTTGACATTGGGATTGTTGTTCATGATCGTTGTTATCTTTTTACCCGGTGGCATCATGGAAGGCATGCGTCGTATAGGGCGTTTGTTTACCGGTCGAGCTAAGCAGGCCTCTGCGCCGGTTGCTGCGGCAGAGCGAGGATAAAGCCATGGAGAATGTGGTTTTACATGTCGCCGATGTACACAAGAGTTTTGCCGGTTTGCATGCGCTCAGTGATATCGATCTGGCTGTACACGAGGGTGAGACACACGCGATCATTGGCCCCAATGGCGCAGGGAAATCAACATTGTTGAACGTCTGTATTGGACGACTCAAACCAGATTCTGGCCACGTCGTGTTTGATGGCACCAATCTGACGGGTAAACAGCCACACGAAATCAACCAGCTCGGAGTGGTACGGGTGTTTCAAACGCCTGAAATATTTCCTGAGCTGACATTGCTTGAAAATGTCATGGTGCCCATTTTAGCCAAGCGCGACGGAAGCTTTAAATTGAGCTGGTTCAAGCGGTTTGAAAGTGAAGCAGAAGTTCGAGATAAGGCGGCGAGTATCCTGACAGATCTGGGTTTGGGCAATCTACTGGAAAGTGATGCATCGAGTATGTCTCGCGGTGACAAACGCCGATTGGAACTGGCGATGGGGTTATCTCAGGATCCTCGCTTACTATTACTTGATGAACCCACCGCCGGAATGGCGCGTGCGGATACCAATTCAACTATCGAATTGCTCAAAACTATTAAAGCTAGTGGTATGACAAAAGTGATCATCGAGCACGATATGCATGTCGTCTTTAGTTTGGCCGATCGTATATCCGTATTGGCCGGTGGTCGGATTATTTGTCAGGGAACACCCGAAGAGGTGAAAGCGGACCCACGAGTCAAAGAAGCGTATTTAGGGGAGGAGCAGGTATGAGTCAGCCAGCCGTTGCAAAAGCTCCATCGAACGATGGCTATTTTAGAGTCTCAAACCTGCAAGCTTATTACGGTGATAGCTATATTGTTCAGAACATCAGCTTCTCCGTTAATGAAGGTGAAATTGTTGCGTTGCTGGGGCGTAATGGGGCGGGGAAAACATCGACATTGCGCGCTATTGCACGAGCCGAAGAGCCGGAACTTCGCTCGGGTGAAGTATGGCTAGCCGGTGAATCCATTCACGACAAGCAAGATTTTCAGGCGGCTCAAAGCGGTATTCAACTCGTGCCAGAAGATCGGCGAATCATTCCAGGGTTGAGTGTTGAAGAGAATCTGGATCTCGCCCAGATATCAGGACAACCGGGTTGGAACTATGAGCGTGTGTATGACCTGTTTCCGCGCTTAAAGGAACGTCGAAAGCAAGAAGGTACAACACTGTCCGGTGGTGAGCAGCAAATGCTGGCCATTGGTCGTGCATTGTCGCGAGACATCAAGCTGCTGTTGCTTGATGAGCCCTACGAAGGTCTGGCACCTGTCGTGCGGCACGATATCGAAAAAGCGCTCACGGAAGTCAAAAACGAAGGTATCACCACCATATTGGTAGAGCAAAATGCAGTCGCTGCGTTGAAATTAGCGGATACTGCTCTGATACTAGATACGGGTGAAATCGCGTTTAGCGGTACAGCCGCCGAAGTGCTCGAGAACGAACAACTCCGACACGATTATCTCGCTATTTAAATCCATTCAGCCGGTGTCTTCTGTGCACCTGAATGTCCTAGGCACCGAGCTAAGATGCCTTCATCCTCTTTGTTACCCTTTGGATTAAGCCCAAATCACATCGATGATGTGGGCTTCAATCACTCCATCGGGTTTATCTGGTCTGCTCGAACCTGTACAAGTGCCCGCTTCTCTTTAGGATACACTTAGCAATTATCGGCTAGTGTGATCTTGCTGACTTTCGATGATGGTGGTTTTCCAACCCCTTCTTGAATGATTTTTAAGCACATCAAGGCAGGCTATTAACCGTGATTCATTGAGTGTGTAAGTTAGGTTCTACAAAGTTGAACCAGGTGATTGTTTGATATGAAAGAAATAATTTGCCCACATTGCAACAAAGCTTTCAAGGTTGATGAGGCGGGTTACGCCAGTATATTGAAGCAGGTTAGAGACAGTGAATTTGAGCAAGAAATACATCAACGCTTAGAGCTGGCTGAAAAAGACAAAGCCAATGCCGTTGCCCTGACCAAAAGCGAATTAGGCATTGAGCTGCAAAAGAGCGCTGCGGCTAAAGACGCAGAAATACAAGAACTCCGAGCACAATTAGAATCTGTTGAAGTGGCTAAGCAATTGGCGGTCGCTAAGGCTTCTGCGTCGATCGAGAAAGAACGCGATGAGCTTAAGAACGCCCTAGAGTCGCTGAAGCAGGAAAATCGATCCGCTGCCGAAATTGCCCAGGCAAAAAATGCTCAGCAGCTTCAGGAAACCGCTGCAACCAAAGAGGCACAGATACAGGAATTGAAGTCTCAATTGGAAGCCTCAGCAGTAGAGAAAAAACTGGCCATAACCGAAGCGGTGAGTTTGGTAGCAAAAGAGCGGGACAAATTAGAAAGTAGCCTTCGACAGGCTGAACTAGAAAAAGAGTTATCTGAGAAATCCTTGCAGGATAAATACGAAACCCAAATTAAAGATCGTGAAGATACGATTGAACGACTGAAGGATATGAAAGCTCGGCTATCGACCAAAATGGTTGGTGAAACGCTTGAACAACATTGTGAAACCGAGTTCAATCGAATTCGTCCCACTGCGTTTCCGTTGGCTTATTTTGAAAAAGATAATGATGCCACTACCGGCAGTAAAGGCGATTTTATTTTTCGAGATAGAGATGAGTCGGGCACTGAGATTGTTTCGATCATGTTCGAAATGAAAAATGAAAACGACACCACCGCGACAAAGAAAAAAAACGAAGATTTTTTGAAGGAGCTGGACAAAGATCGTAACGAGAAAAGCTGTGAATATGCTGTGTTGGTGTCGCTGCTTGAGCCAGAGAGCGATTACTACAATTCAGGCATTGTTGACGTCGCCCATCGGTATCCAAAAATGTACGTGATTCGGCCGCAATTTTTCATACCAATAATTACGTTACTAAGAAATGCGTCGATGAAGTCTTTGTCGTATAAAGCGGAGTTGGCGTTGGTAAAATCGCAGAATATTGATATTACTAATTTTGAAAATGATCTGGAAAAATTTAAAACGGCGTTTGGTAAAAACTATGAGCTCGCCTCGAGAAAATTCTTAACTGCCATCGACGAAATAGATAAATCCATTAATCATCTGCAGAAGACTAAAGATGCTTTGTTAAGTACAGATCGTAATCTTAGATTAGCAAACAATAAGGCACAGGACGTAACGATTAAGAAATTAACGCGAAATAACCAAACCATGAGTAGAATGTTTAAAGAGGTAGAAGACGACCCGGTAGAGTAATCGATAGGTAGTAATACCGATTGGTATCCAGGCGACGCGCTTGAAGTGTCTGATGGTCACTGCGCGAAAGAAATCGAAAACTAAAAAAGGTTTATAGGCGTTTTTTAACGCCTGACATCGAGCGATAAAACTACCCGATTCGCCCCATGCCAAACTTGGGCGCTTCAAAACCTTCTTCATCGGGAAGCGGTTCTTCAAAGTCTTCCTCTGGCTCTTCTTCTAAGCTTAGTTCCATCGCTGCGGCTGGCGCAGGGGGCGGTTCGCTTGTAACAGGTGCGGCTGCATCTGTCGATTCTTCTTCGGTGCTCGGAGCGGCATCTGGGTTCGCCGCTGCCGCCAACATAGCACCTAGGTCATCGGGTAGATCGGATTTTGAATCTTCAGCTGCCGGTGAGTCGGATGAAGATTCTGCTTCAACGGCTGAGACCTTGCTATTCCCAGAGTCGGCTTCATCGCTATTTTCATCGTTAGCACTTTGAACGGAGGCATCGTCATTGGCCGCCTTGGCAGGTGCTTCTCCCCGCATTAAGAGTTGCGTAGGATCGTCGTCTTCTTCATCCATATCGATGCCGCTAAATTTCAGCTTGAGGCGTAAATTATTAGCGGAGTCGGCGTTTTTCAGTGCTTCTTCCTGGGTTATTCGACCCGCTACCACGAGATCGAATAGGGCACTGTCAAAGGTTTTCATGCCGTGGTTTTCAGACTTAAGCATGACTTCTTTAATTTCCGAGAAGTCGCCTGACTGAATCATTTTCTTTATCGTGTGGGAACCAAGCATGATCTCGATGGCCGCGCAGCGTTTGCCATCGACCGTCGGTACTAATCGCTGCGAAATAAACGCGCGAAGATTGTTACCCATGTCTTGCAGCAATTGCGTTCGACGCTCCTCAGGAAAAAAATTTATAATTCGATCAAGTGCTTGATTGGCATTGTTTGCGTGCAGGGTTGAGATAGCGAGGTGCCCTGTCTCGGCAAAAGCCAGAGCATGCTCCATCGTTTCTCTATCGCGAATCTCACCAATTAAAATAACATCAGGTGCTTGGCGGAGCGTATTCTTAAGTGCGTCATGATAGCTGAGCGTATCAACGCCCACTTCCCGTTGATTGACAATACACTTCTTATGTTGATGAACGTATTCAACAGGATCTTCGATGGTAATGATGTGACCGCCACGTGCTTCATTGCGATGGTCGATCAGTGCAGCCAACGAGGTTGATTTCCCAGAGCCCGTGCCGCCGACAAACAGCACCAGACCATTCTTGGCGGTAATGACTTCTTTAAGGATTTCCGGTAAACCCAAATCGGCTATTTTGGGAATGTCGGTTTGAATGTTTCTGGCAACGATAGAGACTTCGTTACGCTGGATAAACATGTTGATTCGAAATCGCCCTATGTTTTCAGGTGCGATGGCGAGATTCATCTCCAGCTGACTTTCAAACTCAGCCTGTTGTTCTTGGTTCAGGATGCTGTTGGCGATGTCCCGTATTTCGCCTCGACCAAACGGCTTGTCGCTCAGTTGGACTAATTCGCCCTGAAATTTCGCACTCGGGGGAGCTCCTGTGGACAGATATAAATCTGAACCATCACCTTCAACCAACTTCTGAAGCAGCGAATTAAGTTCCATGGGAGATTGAATTCATTTCAATAAAATCGACAGCCGTTACAGATATATCGACAGAAACATCTGTTTATTTAGTAGTTTTACTAGGTGTCAGTCTGCTGAATCGGAGCCCTAAATGCGGGCTAAAACGAAGGAGTGGAGGCAGCCGCCTGTGTTTAGGCGGCTGCACAACCGTGGGGTTATTTAGAGTGCCAGAATACTCGGCTAAGCTTTTGTTCGTACAGCTTGACGATTTCCTTATCCACCATAATGGCTACTTCTCCAGTGCCCGGAGGGAAAATCACCGCGGGTGCGCTGGGGATACCTCGTCCGGGTAGCACACGGAACCGATCTGGCGTTGTCAAATCAGGAAGCCCCGATTCGCTCAACGGCAACACTGGCGTCGCATTTTTCACATTCATCATGTAAAAACGACCAATGGTTGAGATGCTGCATTCGTCTGCAGGGGGCGTTGGATCCATCTGGAACGTCGTTGCCAGCAGATTCCCGTCAAACGTCACCACGCGCGACAGAGACTTTTCACCCGTTTGGAGCTGCACGTACCAGCCATTAGCGGCTTGGAGGTTGGTTTCAGCTGCAGTAGAGATACTGTTGTTGGTAGATCCTGCGTCGTTGCTGGTTGCATCGTATAGGCTGCCCAACGTGATTGGGGTCCACGCACCAGGAGGCGGTCCCACCTCAAGGTTCGGGTCCTTGATCATGAAGAATGCATTGGTTGAAAACATGTCGGTTGGATTGGTTCTGTCACCAGAGCCAATGGACACCGATAGGTAGTCACCACTGGAATCTCGAATCGTAGCAACCGAAGGTGGATAGAAAAATGGCTGCTCACCTAAAGACCCAAAAAGGTCTGCAAGTTTGTGAACTTCAAAGCTAGTGAGGTTATTAGATGGATCCGGATCTACATTGTCAAAATCGACGCGCCACAGATTACCACCAACGTCACCAACGTAAATGCGATCAGCCTTTTCGTCTTGATCGCTATCGATCACGGTCAGTTCAGACGGAATCGAGTAGTTCATTCCTGGCACACCACCACTGACCAAATCGGTTGACCAAGCCAGTGTTCCATCTTGATTAATCACATAGATTGCATTACCGTTGGCCGTCTGGCGCTTGTTGTTGTAATCCAACGCGGTATCGTAACCACCACCAAAGATCATAACGCGACGCTTATCGTCAGGGCTGCTGGTGTCCTTCACAGTGATTAATGATGGTTGTGACCATGTTTGCGCTAGGTTGCTAAACGATCCGCTACCACCTTGAATTCGCCATAGATATCGAGGTGCGTACGGATCGGAAACATCCAGCGCATAGTAGTTCATACCACCACGACGCATACCGATCACTAATAGGACACTCTCACTGGGGTCGACTATGCCATTGCCATCGGTATCATCATGCCAGCGGCTAATACCGCCATCGAGCCCGTAGGTGCGAGTGCCCGAACGTGTACCGTCCATTTGGTTTGGTAAATTCGCCAGTAGCTCTGGTGGCATAAAGGCAAAAATCTCGTCACCACCTGATGTGTCGGGTGATCCAGCCACTAAATTAACTGGATTACTAGCATCAATGGCGTGTATAAAACCTTGGTTCGTGGACGTGTAGACGACCTTGAGCCCCGACGAGTAGGTAATAGGTACCGGTTGCGTATGCAGTGGATCACCCATCGGTGCATCCTGAAGCCACGTTAACACCGCGTCTCTTTTCGCTGTATCACCAGCTGCCAGGCCTAAGTCAGCGGGTGTTACCAACGTGTTTGCTACGGTCAGATCATTCGCTGTTCCAGTGGTTAAGGTAATGGGAAGCGCGCCGTCAACATGGGTCAATAAAGTACGGGTGACGCCGCTCATTTGCTCGGAGGCACCACCGATTCCCACATCGTTGCCATCAGCGGTATCGGACCAAAAGCTCTGTGCGGTTTCTGCGAAAATGGGTATGCCGCTAGAGCTGTCAATGGCCGGGGCTCCGTTTATATCCACAAGCCCGGTGTTATCCAAGAAATAGCCCTTTACGTTGCCCGCCCATACATCCTTTCCTGATGGGCTAAACAGTGGGAAGTAGACTTTGTTGTCGTGTGAAAAAGACGCTCTGTCAATATCCAACGCGAGCTGGACAAAGTTTTCACTTCCGCCGATGATTTCATCGATGATTTCGTTCAATGCTTCGGTCAGCTGAGCGGGATTTTCGGCGGGAAAGAACCTGCCATTACCATTAGTGGCTATGGCTTCCAGATATTGTTTGCCTTGAGTTTCAACCGCAAACCCCACTGTGTAGGTGTTTACGTGACTGCCAGGAATACTGGGGTCAGAGTCGTTGTTCGCCAATTCAAAAGCCACTTCGGGGCCGCAATTGCCTTCCGTCTTGGCACCCGCGGCAGATCCGAATACGGTGGTGCTTAAATCGGCGCAACCGCTAACATTGTGTCCGAGCAAGTTATTCAGTGCCGTGTTATCCAGTAGTCGAGTGGGTTTACCATCAGAAATTAGAACAATAAAGTTGGAGCCACACGCAGCATTGATTGGAGATTCATAGTTAGCTCCAGTCCATTGTCCGGTAATTTGATAGTCGCATCGATTGCGATCCTCGACCCACACTGGATCTCCTGGCGGGGAACCTGGATGGCTCCAGCCTTCGCCACTACTTGGGGGTGTTCCAGGCGGTGTCCAGGTGTGTGCGGCTTGGAAAACACAAGAACCTGCGATGACCGTATGACTCGCGCAGCCATTAGAACCACCTGAAATACTGTAGTCGTAACATTTACCGGTAGCGCCACCCCAGGTCGTGGAATCCCAAGCGGTTTTCGGAGTGTAGCTTGCTGGCAAAGCGGCAAAATCATTACCGCCGGTGTAACTGCTGGTGACCGGGTCCCACACGTCAGGTTGGTGGTTAAAGCTCGTTGGCCCTGCATCGTTATGTAAAACGGCGCCGCCTCGGAAGTACAATGCTCCCTCTACCAACGCGTTGACGGTAGCCGTAGCGTTGCTTGGCCCCATCGAATTAAGCTGTGACAGAATGATGTCTTTGTTCTTAATACCGGCACCGATCGCGGGGTCAAACATATTGGCATCGGCGGTCAAATCGCTGATGGGCCACTTCACCCCGGAAGGGACATTCTTATACAAAGAGCCAAGGCCGATATTGATTTTGCCAGCATTCTCATCAAGTAGTTGGGTCACCGCCGTTTTTAGAATATCAATTTTTGGATCGTTGCCAGCGGCCGGTGGATCATCACCATAGACGTCCTCTTTCATACTCCCTGAGTAATCCAGTATGAAGAGCACATTCGGTTTCGGTGCACCTGCGGCAATTGCGGTGAACACATCAGTATCGTCGGCGTTAACGGGTGTTGTGAATGCCAATAGAGCACAGGTGGGAACAGTGATTTTCAATACACTGAAAATACTCGATTTATTCATCATGATGACCGAACCTCCGATAGTTGCCCCGGCTCCATGACATTTTGTTTGGTGCACCAAAATGCCAAGCCTTGGGAGTCTTTACGGCCTATTTGGCGGCGGTACTAGCGGCCATCTTGATGTATGTTCATAAAATTGCCGAACAATAAGGATCAAACTGTGCGTGAACGCAAGTTTTTCCAATCAGACATTAAAGTCGGCGGTTTCTTAATGCGACCACGGTGACCCCCAATAGAGTTAGTAGCCCGCCGATTAATATGCGCAAGGTAAGCACGTCATCTAAGAACAGGATGCTGAAGAGCACACCAAAGACCACCGATAGGGTGATGAAGGGCGCTACTGAATTTATGGTGTACCGTTGAATGAACCAATACAGCAATCCATGACCGATGATGGTGGCTGCAATGCCAGCATAAGCTGGCGCCCAGTAGGCCAATAGATCGGGTTCGGTAAAGGTGTCGAGAGTCGGGGATTCGATGATCCAGGTCAGCAGTCCCATGATGGGAGTGGCGATAAGAGCGATCCAGGCCTGTAGATTAAAAACGCCCACATTTTGCATGCGCCGCATCACAATCGTGCTGTAGGCAATACAGAAGGTACCAACAAGCGTGATCAATATACCGTGAATATGTTGTGGGCCTAGGGGTTCAAAACTCATAATCGCCACACCAGCGAAAGCCACGGTGATCGCTACAATTCTTGGCACTCCTATGGACTCTTTGAGTAGCAGAACCGCTAGAATAGTTGAGAACGGCACCACGAGCTGAGTAACGATTGCCAAGGACGACACACTCTCGGTCAAATAGATGGCATAGAACACCAGGGAATAGTGGGCTACACCCTGAACCAGGCTCATGGTTACTACATTCCAGATTTGTTTACCTGGCCACCTTATAAATCCACACAGCAGCACTAATACGATGGCAAATCTGAGCGTGGTGAAAAGAAACGGGCCGAATTCCGTCGTACCTATTTTTGCCGCAACGAAATTCATACCCCAGAGAATGTTGATACCAATTAATACCAACAAGTGCGTGGTTTTCATACTGTGAGCATACGCGCTCAACTACTGGCTCGGTAAAAATAATGGCGGATTTAAGCCTGCAAATTCTCGGTATTCTGGCTCCCAGCGTGCTGTTGACTCTAATAGGAATTGGATGGTTAAAGTTTGGTCCGGCTTACCCAGTACCTTTTGTTACTACGCTCGTTATCAATATATCGCTGCCGGCCCTGTTGTTTCATACGCTCGCCACGGCAGACGTAGCACTGGCCAGCTTGAGCCGGATGGCAATCGCCACTCTTGCCGTACATGTTCTCTCGCTGCCCGTGGCCTATCTGTTGTTAAAAAAAGCGGGAAAAGATTGGCATTTATCCGTGGCTTTGATAGTGGGTAATACGGGTAATTTAGGGCTACCGATTTGCTACCTTGCGTTTGGTGATATTGGATTGGCTTACGCGATTACCTTTTTCTCGGTGCAGTGCTTGTTGATGTTTAGTTTTGGTGATGCTGTATATGCCGGGCAGATCAGTCTTAAGCGCGTGGTCACATCGCCCATTCTGTACGCGATTATTTTGGGCATCGTTGTCAGAATCGCGGATTGGACAATGCCTGATATCGCCCTGGATACCACCGATCTGCTGGGTCAGATGACCATTCCTATCATGCTCATCACGTTGGGTGTGAGCCTGGGTGGAATGAAGGTAACCCAATTGCCGTCGAATATCCTTTGGGGTGCCATCAGTGTGGTTCTAGGTTTGGCGGTCGGGCTTTTTGTAGCAGAATTATTCGGGTTGGATGGAGTAGCTCGAGCTGTGTTGGTAATCCAATGTGCGGTGCCCGTGGCGGTGTTTAATTATCTGTTGGCCGCGCGACATGGCCGCGATACGAGCGAAGTGTCTGGGTTAATTCTGGTTACCCATATCGCGGCGGTCATCTATTTACCGGTGTTGTTGAGCTTTTTGTTGCGTTAAATAGTGCCTTGACTGTTATACCTTATTCGCAAATTCTGGCGTCATCAGCTCTCCATCGGGCGTTAACACCCCTTTGGTGAAGAGAAAGCACCCATACGCTCGGCGTTCCAATGTGCGTATCACACAAAAAGTGTGTCTCGCTCGATCATAGAATTCGAATCGATCCAGCGGTGTTAATGACCATGGGTTCCCCGGAAGTGAATTCAACACAGTTGAGACTTCTTGATGCACGTCCGGCGACCGGTCATGGCTACCCGGGACTTCCATGCAGCGAGCCGGAGATTCAACAAAGGCATCCAGGGGCATCAAAGACAAGATGTCCGAACACGCACGTGAGGTGGTTTTATAGCCAGTCTGTATCACTTCTCCGACATGGGTACTTTTTGCCACAGAGCTTGCCGGGAAATTAGCATCGCAAATTACGATTTCATCTGCGTGCCCCATCAGAGAGAGTGTTTGGAGTAGATTTGCCGGTAGTTCGGGGGATATTCCAAAGAGCATGGTGTTCGCCTCGTTTATCCAAGAGTTAGGTGTTACGCATTGTAGGTGGTGCTGGACACATCGCCTCCTGTGCCCGTCCAATCGGTATGATGTGCCGCGCCATCACCGCCGAGAATTTGATACGTGTGAGCGCCAAAATAGTCTCGCTGAGCTTGAAGTAGATTAGCGGGTAATCGCTCGCTTCGGTAGCCATCAAAAAACGCCAAAGCCGATGACATCGCTGGCATGGGTATGCCCGCTTTAACACCGTTGGCAATAGTGGATCGCCAAGCCGCCTGTGCGTGTTCTATGTGATTACGAAAGTAGTCGTCTAGCAGTAAGTTGGACAACTTGGGTTCTTTGTCGAAGGCGTTTTTGATGTCATCCAAAAAGGCTGATCTGATAATGCAGCCACCCCGCCACATCTGCGCGATGCCGCCAAAATTTAACGTCCAGTTGTAATGTTCAGCTGCGGCACGCATAAGCATGTAGCCTTGTGTATAGGAGATTATTTTTGAGGCAAACAAGGCATGCCCAAGAGCCTCTAACGCCTGAGCTTTGTCTGTATCGCTCATGTTGCTCGGTGCGGCAGGTTTAGGAAGAATGCCGGACGCTTTGACTCGCTCATCTTTTAAGGCCGATAAAAAGCGCGCCAGCACAGCCTCACCAATGAGAGTGAGTGGAATACCTAAATCGAGCGCATTGATCGCTGTCCATTTGCCAGTACCTTTCTGACCGGCTTTGTCTACTATGGTATCAACGACGTACGTGCCGTTTTCTTGGTAGGCCAAGATGTCAGCGGTGATCTCAATTAAGTAGCTGTTGAGATTGCCGGTGTTCCATTGGGCGAAGGTTGAGTGCATGGCCTGGTTGTCCATACCCAACACGTCTTTCATGTATTGATAGGCTTCGCAGATGAGTTGCATATCGCCGTATTCGATACCGTTGTGTACCATTTTGACAAAATGGCCGGCACCGTTGTCGCCCACCCAATCACAGCAGGGTACGCCTGAATCGGTCTTGGCAGCGATGGCCTGGAAGAGATTTTTTATATGCGGCCAGCTATCGGCATGGCCACCGGGCATGAGTGATGGGCCGAATCTAGCACCCTCTTCTCCTCCGGAAACTCCACTACCCACAAACAATATGCCTTTGTCTTTTAGATCTAGGGCGCGTCGTTGAGTATCTACAAAATTGCTATTGCCACCATCGATGATAATGTCCCCTTTATTCAACAGAGGTAATAGCGCATCAATGGTTGAATCCACCGGTGCACCGGCCTTCACCATAAGCATAATTTTTCTGGGACTTTTTAGCTGGCTCACTAAGTCTTCTAAGGTGTCACTGATCGATATAGATTTTCCAGCGGCGGGGCCTTCTAGAAAATCGATGGCCTTTTGATGTGTCCGGTTGTAGGTGACTACGGTGTAGCCATTGTCGGCCATATTTAATACGAGATTCTGACCCATAACGGCCAGACCGATCAGCGCAATATCAGCGTTATTACTCATAGGGAAATTTAGGTTACCGGTGTTAATAGCGGTTGGCTTGAAAAATGGGCCGCCAGGTTATCTATCACCAAATTACCCATTGCGCTGCGGGTTTCGAAAGTGCCACTGGCATGATGGGGCTGTAGCACAACGTTGTCCAAATTAATGAGGGCTTCGGGGATAGTGGGTTCGGCGGCAAACACATCCAGGCCCGCCCCAGCGATTTTTTTATGAGTAAGAGCCTCAATTAAAGCCGGTTCGTCGACCAACGAACCTCGAGATACATTGATAAAATACCCCGAAGGGCCCAGTGCATCCAAGACTTCTGCGTTTACTGCATTGATCGAATCACCTGTAGCAGATGCCGTCACAAATAGAAAGTCAACCGCTTTAGCCATGTCGGTGAGCGATGGGTAATACGTGTAATCAGACTCCGGCTTTTTACTTCGGTTGCAGTAACTAATATCCATATCAAAAGCTGCCAAGCGTTTTGCCAATGCCGAACCAATGCTTCCCATGCCAAAGATACCGGCCTTTTTCTCACACATACGTGTGGTCAGTGGCATCGGGCCTTCAGTTACCCACCGATTAGCACGTGTATAGGCATCGCCTGCGACTAACTGACGGCAGATGGCGAGCCCAAGCGCGATCGCCAAGTCGGCTACATCTGCGCTAAGTACATCCGGTGTGTTGGTAACGGGAATTTGGTTACTCGCACAATAGTCTAAATCGACCGAATCAACGCCAACACCAAATACAGACACAATTTTTACATTGGGTAGTTTTTCAAGAACGGCGCGTTCCACACCACGTCCACCATCAGTGACTATGCCCACACATTGATCGGCTATGGAGCTTAGTAGGGCGTCGGGGTCATCGGCTTCCCAGTATCGAATGAGTTGGTACTGCTTCTCTAGAGCCTCTTGAGTGGCTGGAAAAAGCTGAAGCATACCGAGCAGCAAAGGTTTCATCGACGAGTTATTCCGTGAGATCTTGTCATTAATTGTTTTGGGTTTCGGCTTCTAAGGTATACCGCTTGGCGAATACAGGATGCGCTTTTAGCGTATGTGCCGCAGAAAGTGCCACTGCGTCTACTGTAGCATCGATAGAAACGCTGACGACCTGGCTTTCATTGGTTGGAAGCTCTAGTGCCGCGAACTGACTCTCCAGCAGAGCCTCGGGCATGAAATGTCCCGTACGCGAGCGCATGCGGTTAGCAATGAGTTCTTTGGAACCCTCTAAATGAACAAACCAGACATCGCCTGCTTCTCTGAGAATATCACGATAGGATTTTTTCAGAGCAGAACAGGCAATGACGCAAGGTTCGCCATCGGCTGTGCTATCTATTGCATAGGTTTTCACGAGATGAAGCCACGGTTCCCGGTCTTGATCGGTTAGGGGAATGCCTTGTGACATCCGTTCAATATTAATCGGCGGATGCAGTTCGTCTCCGTCTTTAAAAGAGGCTTGGAGTTCTTTTGCGACCAGTTCTGCGACGGTAGATTTGCCACAACCGCTGACCCCCATCACAACCACGATAAACGGGCGTTTGGGGCTCGAGTTGCTCTGTGACATGGAGTCGGCCTGTAGTTTCCATGTCATGACACGGAAATTGATTTCTGGAAATTTAGGGAATAATGGTATCGTCATAGCCTGATCTCAGCAATTGCTTTTTGGGGCATTAGCACAAATGTACGGTGAAATTGAAGGCTCTGGCCTAGAGCACGTTGATAAGCGCTTCGCGAAGTCCGTGATCGGACACGCTCGTCTGCAACGACATTGGACAGGTTCGTTGTGGATGGAAGGGCCAGCTTGGTTTCCAGCGGGTCGGTATTTGATATTCTCAGATATTCCGAATAATCGAATGTTGCGCTGGGATGAATGTGATGGTTCCGTTTCAGTGTTTCGCCAACCAAGCCAAAACAGTAACGGTAATACGGTGGATCGGCAGGGCCGTTTGGTTAGTTGTGAACACCGATCGCGTCAGGTGACACGAACCGAGCACAATGGAACTATCACGGTGATTGCTGAGGGCTATGGCGGCAAACGTTTTAACTCTCCTAATGACGTTGTAGTAAAAAGCGATGGCAGTATTTGGTTTACTGATCCTAGCTACGGAATAATGTCCGACTATGAAGGTGATAAAAGCGAATCGGAGCTGCCTTGCTGTGTGTACCGCGTCAGTAATGATGGTCAATTGTCTGTTGTAGCTGATGATTTTATTCAGCCCAATGGCTTGGCTTTTTCAACGGATGAATCCAGGTTATATGTCTCTGACACCGGTGTTTCAGACACCGGAGACGCGCCAAAGCATATGCGGGTGTTTGATGTCGTTGGTAATGGGGAAAAACTATCCAACAGTCGAGAGTTTGCCGTCTGTAATAATGGCGTATTCGATGGTTTTCGAGTTGATGTGAACGATCAAGTTTGGTCGTCAGCCGCGGATGGTGTTCATTGTTTTGATGCCGACGGTAATCTATTGGGTAAGGTTCTGGTTCCAGAGATGGTGTCTAACGTGTGTTTTGGTGGTGCAAAACTTAATCACTTATTTATTTGTGGCACCAGTTCACTCTACAGTATTTATTTAGCTGTCAATGGTCAGCCGAGTCTCTAATCGGAATTTGCGAGGTGTTGTGGTTATTCGGCGCCCGTAGGATTCAAACACACCAATTGTTGAGACATCCACTAAACTTAGGCCCATAACGAGCTCGGCGTAACGTGTAAAAAATGCAACAAAGAATTGTCAATCGAGCGGTATTGATCTTAGTGCTGATAGCAATATCACTGCTGTTCCTGGCGGTGATGAAGCCATTTCTATTGTCGATTTTTATTGCTGCGTTGTTCGCCGCACTATTTAGCCCTCTTTACAGAAAGTTCTTGTCCCTGTTTGGTGAACGAGAAGCTCTGGCATCCCTGGCGACACTGCTCACGATATTACTGTTCGTCGTGGTGCCATTGTCCATGGTCTTTGGCACGGTGTTTTCTCAGGCGGTCGATATTGCGCAAACGGCTAAGCCCTGGATAGTGGCCCAATTGTCCGAGCCGGGAATGATCACTGAAAACCTATCTAAGTTACCGTTCTACGAGCAGTTATTGCCGTATCGAGAAATGTTGCTGAATTGGGTGGGTAACATGACCGGCTCTGTTAGTAAATGGACTATTGACGCAGCACAGTCGGTGACCACGGGCACTATAAAGCTGCTGGCCAATGTGCTGATCATCCTGTACACGATGTTCTTCTTTTTCATTGATGGCGATCGGTTGTTGTATTACCTACTGTACTACCTACCACTCAATGATGATGATGAAAAGAAACTACTTGCGCGGTTTACCTCTGTTACCCGTGCCACGTTAAAGGGTACGGCAGTCATTGGAATTTTGCAGGGTTCACTGGCTGGGTTGGCGTTGTACTTTGCCGGAATCCCTAGTGCGTTATTCTGGGCGGTAGCTATGATGTTCCTATCAGTCGTGCCGGGTATTGGTACCGCGATTGTGTGGATACCTGCTGCGTTATATTTGGTGGCAGGTGGCGAATATATTACGGCACTTTTATTGGTGTTGTTCTGCGCGGTGGTAGTAGGTAGTGTTGACAATCTCCTGCGACCAAAACTGGTTGGAAACGATACTCAGCTACACGAGCTGCTCATATTCTTCAGTACGTTGGGCGGCTTAATATTATTTGGGTTTATGGGGTTTGTGATAGGTCCAATCATCGCGGCCTTGTTTGTCACTATATGGGAACTCTATGGGTATGAGTTCAGTTCCTGGTTGCCGACAACAGCGTTTAGACCCCGAAAAGGTGAGGTGCCGCTACCGCACCACAAACTACTCGCCGACAATGAGACATCTGCTGCATCAGAGACTTTGGCAGGTAACCGTGCAGCCGGGGCTACTCCGGCTAAACGGTCCGAGAGTAGTGCCGGTAGCGATCCGAGTGGACCCAGCAGCACATCAACACCCAGTAACAGCCCTCCGACATCGGGTAACAAGGGCGATGCCGAACCTTAAGCACTCACCAATCTTTAGGGAATTTTTTAAGGATATATATGATGCCGTCACGCATCTCAATATACTCACCCTTGATTAACTCAGCCATGACTTTGCCAACCATTTCTCTGGAAGCTCCGATCATATTGCCGAGCTCTTGATGGGCGTATTTTTTAGGTAATTGAGTTTCATTCAAACGGTTGTTGATACTGAGTTCAAGAAGCTTGTCAGCCAGTCGTCTATAGACATTGTTCAACGCAAGGCTGCGGCTTCCTTCAGTGGCTTGTCGTAAGCGCAGTGTCAGTGATCTGATAATCCGGATCGCCATATCAGGATTGTCGTGTAAACACTGCTGAAAACTAGGTTTGGAAATCATTAGAGCACTGGTGTCTTCCAAGGTAGACACCGAGGCCGATCGGGGTTCGTCATCGAGTAGGGCTATATCGCCAATGACGCTACCGGGTCCTTCTTGGTAGAGCACCAATTCTTTGCCGTCTGAATCTGAGACAAATACCTTCACCAAGCCTTTGACAATGACATACATGGATTCTCCAGCATCACCCTCGGTCATCACTATCGCATTTTTACGAAACTGTACAGTGCGAGCCTGATCGTCGAGAATCGATAGTTGCTCGTCGGTTAGATGGCCAAATAAATCAACATGCCGAAGCAATTCCAAATTCGCGCTCATTGCTGGTCCGTTATCCTGATCGTCAAAACCTATAATACGTTAAGTTGGTGAGTATCGAGCACGATATCTGCGCCTTCTTTGGAGATTTTGCCCGCGTTAAAGAGGGTAGAATTACCGCAAACGGAACCAACTGTTACGTAGTGTTACGAAGATCTGAGAGAAAGACGATATAAGTGACTATAACTCGACCATCCGGTAAGTCAGTGGGAATGAATGCTTCAGTGCTTTTGGGTTTAGCTGTGGCGTTATTGTGCAGTTCGAATGCCCTGGCCGATGTAGCCCGTGATGTGCGCGATGGGCGCCAAGATCTGGGAACCCCCGATGGTGGATTTATCGAATTTGGTCCTAGGTTGAGCTACAGCTCTATTCCAATTGAAGGTGCAGACAGCGGCTCAGTCGACTTTCATGTGGGGGGCTACTATCGTTTCAAGCGATTTTTTCTGGATGTTTCTCAGAACAGTCACAACCGGGTTCAACTGGGTTACAACGCCTATTCCAGCCCTTTGTGGTCCATAGACGTGTTGGGTGCGAGCAGTGAAGGTGGAATCGATAATCGCATCAGTGATGAGCTCGCAGATATTGACGACCGGCGTCCAGGTCTCATCATGGGGTTACGGGGCACAATTTATTCCGGGCCACTGATCGCACAATTCGAAGCCTTGGCCGATGTAGAGGGCTTGCACGATGGCTTTATGATGACAGGGAGCATTGCGCGTAATTGGCTGGTGCGCAATTGGAATGCCCATGCGATTATCGGCGCTCGATATTACTCGGCAGGCTATACCGATTACATTTTTGGTGTTGATGAGGACGAAGCGTCGGATCGTTTTCCCGCTTACACTGCCGGAGCCAGCATTACCTATGTAACTGAAATCGGAATGTCCTATCCACTGTCTGAGTATTTGGTGTTAAGCAACACTTTGCGGTACTGGGCATTGTCAGACTCAATCAAACGCAGTCCATTATTGACTGATGACGACTATACAGAGATAGCCACAGCGCTTGTGTTTGTGTTTTGACGTGATAAACACTCAAAGCCAACCACGTTTTATTGCTGGCAGATGGTACGTGGTTGTGTTGTGCTTTATAGCCAGCATTTCATTCAGTGGAGCACAAGCTCAGAGTGATGACGAGCAAGACCTTGCTTTTGTCGTTAAGCCTCAACGTTGCGTTACGCTTCGAGAAGGGCAGCCTTGCTATGTAAAATTGTCACTAAGCTGGAATTCAGTTCGTCCAATGTCGTTGTGTGTATTTGGCACGGGTGAAAAACCACTTAATTGTTGGACAAACGTGTCAGAGGGAGAGTTTTTTGCGACTCGCTACTTAGTGGAAACAACCCGTTACACACTAAAAGACGAAGAGGGTGTTGAATGGGGTGAGAGTACCGTAGTCGTCGCCTGGGTGTATAAATCCAGACGCACGAGAAAACGTTGGAGATTGTTTTGAGCACGGAAAAACAGCATGTCATGCTCATTGAAGACGATGCCTCATTGGCGTCCTGGATTGCCGATTATTTAATTTCTAATGGGTATCTCGTAACTGTAGCCTCCCGCGGGGATGTTGGGCTTGAATTGATAAAATCCGATCATCCAGACATCGTTATTTTGGATTTAATGCTACCGGGGTTAAATGGTATTGAGGTGTGTAAGCAGTCGCGTACGTTTTATAAAAATCCGATATTGATGCTTACAGCGCTCGGTGATGAATCGAATGAGGTACAGGGGCTTGAAACTGGTGCCGATGACTACTTGACCAAACCTGTCAGACCAAAGGTGTTGCTGGCGCGCTTAAAGGCATTGCTTCGCAGAGAAGCAACGTTGGCAGATGCTTCGGTTATTGCCGTTGGGGAGCTCTCTATCGATACAACCTCTCGAACATTGTCTTTAGGTGGTGAGAATGTACAGCTGTCATCTCACGAATTCGATTTACTGGCTTTACTGGCATCCTCTGCCGGCTCCATTGTTCTGCGTGAAGATCTAGTAAAGCAAATGCGAGGTATTGCTTACGATGGATTAGATCGATCTATCGATATTAGCATTTCCCGATTGCGAAAAAAACTCGGCGATGATGCCTCAAAACCAACTCGTATTAAAACGATTCGCGGCAAGGGATACATGCTAGCGCCTGATGCCTGGTAACAGCTTTGCGCCGGCTCAGCTTGTCATTGTTGGTGGTGGTGCTGATAGCCGTTTTTGGCTTGGGTTGGTTGTTGGATAGGATATTTCTGGCTCTGGATGAGGGTAGTCAGGATGTGTTAGAGCCGTATCGTTTGCTGGGGGTAAACCTCACGAGTAGTTTTACCGAGCGGCAGGCACTGGAGGCAGCGATTGGCAAATGGGTGCTTGAGCCCGGTGCCAGCATGCTGGTGATGGATCGAGACCAATTAGCACTACCCGAATCGTTGAGCACAGCCTTAGCGAGTGGTGAACCCATTGTTATTGAGTCGGAATCTGGCGTCACCCTGTATTTTTCTCAAGCCAATTGGCCCTATGTGCTGGCCATTGTTCCTCCTGGAGAATTGGGGCAGACGTTACCCGTTCGCTTGCTTCTCACCGTGCTTTTCTATGTCGGTATCGTGCTCTTGATGCTGTTGTGGTTGTATCCGCTGCTGCGTCGCCTTCACTTATTGAGAGCGGCTGCGAGGCATTTTGGTGAGGGGCGATTAACAGAACGTGTTTCTACGCATCAGTACAGCTATCTGAACGATATTGAGTCTGAATTCAATCGTATGGCCAGCAGAATACAAGGCTTGGTTTCAGATAATAAGTTATTAAGCAATGCAGTATCTCATGATCTGCGTACACCATTGGCTCGATTGAGATTCGGTGTGGATGCCTTAAGCGAAGAGGATGATGCAGAGCGCGCAACAGACTATCTGGCGCGCATCAGTACCGACCTTTTGGAAATGGAAAAATTAGTGGAAGTACTTTTGAACTATGCGCGACTGGATCAAGGCCTGTCGAACCCCAATACACAAATAGTGAGCCTATCGGCACTGGTGGATGAGCGCGTTCGAGTGTTTGGGCAAAATACGGATCGGACTCTAAAATGGCAATTACCGGGAAAAGACTTTCCAGTGGCCGCACATCCCAGTTATGTGGAGATGCTCCTGAATAATCTATTGCAGAACGCACTTGCTTATAGTGGGCAGAGTGTCAACGTGAGTATTGAGTCAGACCGCACCCGAACTTGGGTGACTGTCTCGGACGATGGCCCAGGTATTCCAGAGACCGAACGCGACAGTATTTTGAAGCCGTTTGTTCGTGGCGGACAAGGCTCTCCAAAAGGCAACCCGATGGGTTTTGGTATGGGGTTAGCCATTGTGCAACGCATCGCAGAGTGGCATGACGCATTACTTCTCATCGAACACTGTGAGGAGCTGGGAGGGGCGAAGTTTCGAGTGGGTTTTCTAAACTCTCGCGGTAAGTAACCTGTGAGCTGCCACACGGCCGTGTGCGGGCCGTGTGGTTTTTTAGTTTATGATTTTTACGAGCACAGGGGTTGTAGGTCGATCTCAGACAAGCCAGTGGTTCTGGTGACGGTACTCGTGAGCATCTCGTTGGAATCACCATTGCCATTGATATCGTTGGCATCAAAAAAGACGATAGTCAAGGTCTGGTCATCGGCACTGAGGGTTACTGTTGCATCACTGAACGAGTTGTGATCCAGAAAAATGCGGTCGTCTGCTGAGACATATAAGCGGCCGGGATCAAATTCTGGTAAGTAGCAGTTTTCACCGCTATCAGGATTGTCTCCTGCGAAGTCGTAGATAAGTACCGCAGATTCGTTGTTGCTGTCTGGCTCGCGTATGGCCATATAGGCTTCATCCCCAGTAAAGCCATTCCAATTGCCTGTGATATTCCAAAGCCCGACAAAAGGATCCAGTTCACTGGGTCCGTCATCACCACCGCCGTCGGTATCACCCGCGCCGCCGCCACCGCTATCGCTGCAAGCGGATACACCGAATGCCAATAGAAAAATCAGTAGAAGACGCATGGCACAGACCTCAGTATCGAATATGCTTTTCAGCATAGAATAAAACCTACACTAATGGTGTTACTTGTTGAAAATTGTAGTCTTCAGCGTAGCGCTTTGCGGGTGGCTTTACCAGGATTTGGATGTGTCATATCGGATAATGATGAGAGTGTCGTGGCGATAGAGGGAAAATGGTGGACTGAACGCGGTTGGTTCGCTGGTGTGGTTGAGCTAACTGAAACGCTCGAGCGCTCACCGAACCACTCGGCCTCTCAAATCACGATTGCTGATATGCAACCCAAAGAGGCCGCCGAACAAACACCCATTTTTATACCGGCACCCATCGACTGTCACAATCACGGCGGTGGTGGTATGGATGTGATGAGTGGCGATGAGGCCATCCGAACCACCCTGAAAACCCATGCGCATTATGGCTGTGGCAGCTTACTCGCCACGTCGGTGGCAGCGCCGGCAGATGACATTACAGAATTTATCAATAGCGTTAAGCGAGTAATGCAATCACCAGATGTGGGTGCGGCGACGCTATTGGGTGCACATCTAGAGGGGCCATTTATAAATCCGGATAAACTGGGTGCACAGCCGCCTTATGCAATGGCGTTGGATCTGGATCTGTTGGAGGTCTGGCTCTCTTCTGGGGTGGTCAAGGTGATCACCTTCGCACCCGAGATTATGCCGGATCAGAGCATACTGACTTTGTGCACACAATATGGGGTCAGAGCACAGCTAGGGCATAGTCTGTGTACTTGGGCACAGGCGCAGTCGTGGCTGGCATCCGGTTGTGGCGTCACTCATTTATACAACGCTATGAGTGGCGTGTCGCATCGCAACGGTGGATTGGCTTTAGCCGCTTTGGCTCATTCTGACTACGCAGAAATTATCACCGATGGTATTCATGTAGACCGGGCAGCGTTTGAGCTAGCTCGACAGACCATTAAGGGTTTGTATAGTGTCACTGATGCAACAGCGGCTGCGGGTATGCCGGATGGAGACTACCGTTTGGGTAGTTACACCGTCAAAAAACACGCCGGGTCTGTAACCTTGCCCGACGGTACGTTGGCCGGGAGTTGTTTGACTCAATCTGATTCTATTCAATTGTTGCGCGACTGGGGCTTGGCCTGGTCTGACATCGCAACTCTATGCAGTTCGATACCAGCACAATGGTTGACGCTTACGACACTGGGCGCAATCTCACCTGGAATGCGGGCCCATTGGTTGGAAATCTGGGATGATCGCCCGCAGGCACTATGGTTGGACGGTGCTCGGCACGAACTGGGTCAACTCAGCGCTTAATTAGCCTTACGGTTAAAGCCGGTGGGCATTGTTCTGTCATCTGTTCTGCTATTGACGGCGAAATCTATTGCGAACTCTGTAAAGGCTTCGTACTATTTACTTGAGTTGGCAATGCTGAGGTAAATCATGAACCAGCGTTTTTATAAGCACCCGTGTCTGTCCTGGATTAGTGTGTTGTTTTGTGCAACTGTCCTGAGTAGCTGTTCGTCAATGTCCCCTGAGATGCGCGAATCGATGCGGGATCTGCGAGGATCACTACCCGGTGCACTCAAAGGCGATGCCACTTCTCCCCAAGACGATCCATTGCCAAACCTATCTGGGGGTTGGGTGGACGACAACCACCCTGAGTTGAACGTCTCTCTTTCCCAGTCCGGCAGCAAAGTGAATGTTGGGCGATCAGGCACACGAGGTGGTGTAGTGGTTAAGGAAAAGCTCAACTTGGAACTCATTGGGCGCTCCATAAAAGCCAAATACATTGACAATCACCCGAATCTGCCTCGGCCGAAAACGGGTCAGTGCACTGGATCAGTCAATAAAGCGAGTGACAAAATATCGATGACTTGCACCTATGGTGATAATACGTTTCCGTTGATTCTCAAACGGGCGTAGGTTCAAATAGGGGCTGACTCGATTAGGGTGTTCGGCCTTTCTGCCACTGGCCGAAATACCCGAACGACTCAGGGTGGGTGGATACGCCAATCTGATAGCGATACAGATTGTTAGGAATGCGGGCTGTATAAACAGTGAATTCAACGACTAATGCGTTCGGGTTGCTGTCATCCACAATATTGCCCCTGATGTAATAGTCGCCACTTTTAGAAAACTGCGATTGGCTGGCAATGCGCAAGTCAAAGGCACCAGCAGTGTAATCACTAACCGCTTGCGGAAAATCTGGGTGCGGCTTTGCTATCAATTGGACAACGAAACGCTGTCCATCGTCGCTCGGAGTAAAGGTAATTTCTGAGAATTCAGTGGCCCAGCGTGTGTCGTG
The DNA here is from genome assembly GCA_019634245.1 of Gammaproteobacteria bacterium. The sequence goes on along the minus strand of JAHQVR010000254.1, from coordinate 11,426 downwards.
GTTATCCAACTGTTGTTGCATGAGTGCACGCCAACTGGCGTTGACGCTCTCCAACTCACAGTTAATGTGCTGAAGGGTATCTTGCCAAAACACTTTGCCAGATAGTCCACGTGGCGCATCGTCTCGGCCCATGCTGCGTAGCACATCACCCAGTACGCTCTCTCCACAAGTGTTCACCAGCGCTTCGCTCCAGAGACTGCCCATGGTATACACCAGTTCGGGGTTAAACCGAGTTTCAAAACTGGCAAAATTTACGATGTCATCAAAGCGTATTTTTTGTATTTTCCAGGATGCAGCGCCAACGGTTTCATTGATCTCTTTCACAGCGTCATAAGGTGCGATACGCTGGGCGACATAGTCAGCCATGCCTTCACTGAAAAACTTGGTGTGACCACGCGCTTCCATCATGGCGCGTTCTGATTCGACACCTTGGAATACATGCACCGACTCGTGAGCGAGCACGTGCTGATTGAAGCCGTCGTCCGGAATCTTCAAATCCATTTTTATGGTTTTCCAGGTAGCCAAGCCGGCGGCATGTGAAAGTTTGTCGGTTAAGTCGGTTTGAATGTATGGATCGCTTGTGACACCTAAGTAGTTCGCGATGGCTTGGTAGTCGGCATCGGCCTGTTCGATTAAAGGTACCGCTATAGCAGACTCATGATCGTTATAAACAAAGCGATAGTGGTCTGTTTCTCTGGCAACCAGTTGAGTGGTATCTGCGGAGTCTCCCAGTTTAAGATCGGCCGTGATCACCCCAAAAAGGGTAATAAACGCAATGATCGATAATGGTATGGAGATCCATTTTGAATTAAGTTTTGTTTTCTGCTGCTTTTTAGAATCGGTGTTTATCCACAGCAGTCCACCAGCCACCAGCGCCGTTGTGGCGGCAATGACATGCGGCACGATGGTTGACCAGTTTAATACCAAACCCTTGCCAAAATAATCGTTGTTGTGGAAGGTAAAGAGGTTGAAGGCGCCCACATTGCTGAATACCGATTCAGCTATCGAGATGCCAATGACATAGACAATGAACAGAATCAGACCGATCGTTCTGAACCAGGACAGTAGGATTCCATAGCACAGCACCACATACGCGAAGATGAGATCCCGAATCAGCATGGGAATCAGTACATCTGGATAAAATTGCCCGTCCATCGAGGATCTGTTTAAGCCGAGCAGTGTCGGGTTTAGAAGATGATCAACGGCGATGAGTACGAACATGATACTAAGCGCTGCGAACACTTTAGCTAAAAACACACCGATCCGAGAAATCGGCATGGCATAGAGTAAATCTATGGTGGCTTCGTCGTGTTCACGAGGAAATAGGCTGTAGGCAAAGATAAAAATCAGCACCACAAATGGAAGCACTAATTCGGCACTCACCGTAAAGCCGCAATAGTCTTCGCACCAGGAATAAAACGACTCCTCATCGAAGCGTTTGGTGTAGAGCAAATAACCCAGATTTAAGATCAGTATCGACACCCAGAGAAAGGTGATCGGTAGGAGTTGTCTAACTTCTTTGGTAAATAATCTGATCATGGGCTTGTCAAGCGAACCGCATTGAGTCTGAGGGGCTCATGAAACAGGGGCGAATTGTGTTCAAGTAAAATATAAAGTCTGGCCCCTTCTGGATACCAACTGCTCACAGTGTGTGTGTTCTCTCCTTGATCGCAGGCAATCTCATCACCTTCTTCAATAAGAGAGACGTATTCTGCATCGAACGGGCTCATTCCGGTGTGTCTTAACACGCACCCACCTTCAAAATTTTGTTCGTTTGTTTGGGTATAATTGGCGGTTATCCAGCGTTGGTTATTACTGTCTAGTTCCACATTAATGTCGGTAGCAAAGTAAGGTACCTGCAGCAGCAGCTCGTTGATCTTTGGTGTTTTTGCCTGTTCTTCTAACCATGCTAGCCAGCCTGTTTGAAAGTCTACCCAGGTAATGCTAGTGACTTCTTCGAATCGGGACTCAAACGGAAACCGATATTCGCTGAATGACTCTAAACTATTACTGCGGTAGTTGTTCCATAACATTCGGTTGGTCAATGTTGCCAGCGTATCTTGATCGTAGGTTTCAACCAAGTAGCGTATGGCGGAATAGGCGAGCGCTTCTGCTGACGGATAACCGGCCTTGTCGGCCAACCATTGCCAGTTGTTGGCCATATCTAGTTCGTCTGGGGTTTCGAACAATCGAGATGCAAATACCGCACGGCTTAGTATTTCATTCTTTTGTTCCTCTCCGGTCTGTTGCACTTGATGCACAGCCCACCAACGCGCCACACCGTCAAGTAACCAGTGATAAGGCTCAAAGTAGATTCGTTGTCCGGACACGGCTGTGAAGTATTGATGGTACACAGCTGCTTGTAGAACACCGACCTGATAGTCGTCATACCCAACGTAGTTGGCCGTGATTAAAATACCATCAATATCATCCAGTGCAAGATCGTGAGGCTCCAACGTATCGTCCAAAGCCAACCGAATCTCTGGTAATCGTTTAATATTGAAATCGTCTTTTAAATGCTGCGCCGCCAATGCAATAGCATCCAGCAGGCGCACACCTTCGCTTTGATAGCTTTGATCGATATAAAACACCGAGACGGGCACATCGTCGTGTCGGACCGAGTTGTTGCCAAAGTTATACGGCTCCTTATCGAAATTTTCGTATAGGGAGCTCAGCAAAACAAATAGGGTGAAACCCAAAATGCCGGTGGCCACGAAATCTCGTCGGCTTAGCGGTTTGGCTAGTGCTTCTGTAAGCGAACCTTCGTTATAGAGTGCAATAGCGAATCCGATAATGCTGAACAATGCAGCCAGGCCCAGTGTTTCGAGAATATCCTGCCAGGGGAAGTGTTCGCGTTCATAGGTGAACAGCTGGGCATCCAACAGAGCGAAAGGTCCGATGGTGGTTTCATCAAAATTAGGTAGGCCGTTGACCAAAAATACTGCACCGAACAACAGTAAATACAGCAGAGTTCTAATAAAACCACAAAAACTAAAGCAAAACACCACGGACCAGTACAACAGCACGATAGTGAGTGTTTTTGTCAGAATAAGTAGAAAACGCCGAGTGTCTATGTTGTCTACAAAAGAGCTTGTAAACGTGGATATCGACACGACCATTAAAGCCACAAGAGCTAAATAGAACAAGCCTAAAACGTATTTTTGTAGTAGTGGTTTGTAGCGCTTAGTGGGAAGCGCTTCGACAAACAGTCGTGTTTTTCCCAGATATTCCCGGACGATCAATCGATTGCCCAAGATGAAGGTGATCAATGGAAACAGCATGATCAGTGATTTTCTGACAGCTTCGAGAGTGCTTATCGAAAATGCGCCAAGCTGCGCAGACTTCAACAGTAAGTACACGGCGAAGCAAATACTGACGGCCATGGACAACAAGGCGAGGCCATGCTCGCGTATGTCTTTAAGCGCTAGAGTGCCGTAGTGCATCGCCATTAGGTGCCAGAAACGATAGCAACGAAGATGTCCTCTAAAGACATGGGTAATCGTTGCCAACCTGGATTCAGTTCGAACTCTTTTAACGGAAAGTCGGCGAACTGAATGACCTGTGTGAGAGTGCCGGCAACATCGGTTTGTCGAATGATGGCGTACGATCCAGGAGCTAACTCACCGGGTAAGGCACTGGCATCCGCACTGGATGAAGGCCGAGAATAGGCAGCGATACGATCGCTAAGTGCGCTTAGCGGCCCTTCGTAAATCAGGCGGCCTTTGTCCAAGATACCAATTCGGTTGGCAACCGCTTCAATATCACCCATTAAGTGCGTGGAGAAAAAAATGGTCGTGCCTTCCTGTTGCGCCTGACTGTGCACAATATCGAGAAATTCACGTCTGGCCACCGGATCCATTCCAGCGGTAGGCTCATCGAGCAGCAACAATTCTGGTTTTGAAGACAGTGCTAGTGACAGTGCTAACTTCGCTTTCATGCCTCCGGAAAATCCTGCGATTCGTCTATCGTTCGGTAACTCGAAACTCTGTAGAAGATGGCTATAGAGCGATTTATCCCATCTGGGGTAAAAGCCGCCTACAAACTTGCCCAGCGCTTTTGCATTCATCCACGAGTAGAAATTTTGCTCTTGAGCCACAAATCCTATGCGTTGGCGATGTTTAACGATTTGGCTTTTTTTATGACTGCCAAAGAGTGATACTCGGCCGCGATCAGAGTTAGACACACCCATTAAAATGCGTATGGCCGTTGATTTCCCAGCACCGTTGCGCCCCAGAAAGCCGTACACCTCTCCCTGCCGCACACTTAACGTTAATCCTTTAAGTACACTGAGCTTGCCGTATTTTTTAAACACCGCTTCAAGCTCGATGACATTCGCTGCTTGACGCTGTGGTGCTGGTTTGGCATTACTTAAGTCGATCTGTGGAACCAGTGAATCCATGGGTATATCGGTTATCCGTTTACAGACGCGTGACGCTTTATTGTCGGTGCGTATGGTGTTAGTTAATCATTGTTACGATGCAAGCTGTGCAAAGCGATTTCAGGGGGGCAATTGAATCTGGCGTTAATTATAGAGGTCCCACAGCCGCGATGCGTGTATCCACTCATATCACCAATTGTCCAGAGTCCAGTTCGGTATTGTGCCGAAACTGATGTGTTAGACACGATGGGCTTGCCGCCGGGTAAACAAATCTGACCACCGTGTGTATGCCCACATAAGTATAAGTTTACCGATGTCTGAGCCGCAGAATGTAAAAGATCCGGAGTGTGGGCTAACAGTACCGTTACATCTGCTGGGAGTTTGCCGTCAATGGCGCTTGGTAGGTCATCTGTTTGGTAATAATAAGGGTCATCCACGCCAGCTACACGCACTCGTTTTGACTCCACCGTTATATCGGCGTGTTCGTTCATTAATACTTGAATACTCATTGATTCCATGGGTTCGATCATCAAAGCCGAATCATGGTTCCCCAAAACCGCGTATTTCGGTTGTGGTAATGCCGAGAGCACATCGGCCAGCCCGGCTAAGGCGATGTCAAATGGGCCAAAGGTACGATCTCGGTAGTCGCCCGTTAGAACCACACACTGTGCCTCCAATGAGGTGAGTAGCATTTGGGTTGCTTCAACCTGCGCTCGGGTAAGCGCTGTATCTTCAGGAAAATGCAGATCACTCAAATGCAGCAGTTTGAACCCTTCAAGAGCGTCAGGCAGGTTTGGCACCCGATGTTTGATGTGAGTAACTTCAAGAGCTAATGCATTGCGAGCGGCACGGGCTGAGAGCCCGCTCACACGTAGCAGTGTCTTAGCAATATTGCGTGTTGATCGAATAGACTTCCAGGATATTCGCTTACTGTTTTCGTAGGCGTGCGCTTTGGCTTTCCAGCGCTCTCGCTCCAAGCGCTTGTGCAGCTTTGCGGTGTCAGCGCGCTCATGGCCCAAATAGTTAATGATTGGATCATCCATAGGTAACTGAGTGTAATGCAGCAGCAGGTACTCGCGGGCCACGCCGATGTCTGTGATACCGTTTCAGTGTCCTCGACTCAGATTTTGCCGTCATGAAATCAAACACCGAATTTCTAGACCCCACACTGATGGATCTTGATACCCGCAGCAATATGGATCTGTTGCAGGTATTGCTCGCGAGTCAGCGCTCTGCTGTCGATGCGGTGGCGGCTGTACAAGCTGAGCTGGCAGAAGCGGTCTCACAAGCTTCGACGCGGCTGGGCCAGGGCCAAGGTCGGTTGATTATGGTTGGCGCTGGCGCGTCGGGTCGATTGGCGGTGCAAGATGGTGCGGAGTTGTGGCCGACCTATGGTTGGCCCAGTGATCGACTGCATTTGAGTATCGCCGGGGGTGAACGAGCTTTGCTCCACAGTGTCGAGGGCGTCGAAGATGATGCGTCGAATGCGATAGCTGAAGCTCAGCAATTAGAGCTATCTCAGCACGATGTGGTGGTCGGATTAGCCGCCAGTGGCCGATCACCCTGGACGGTGGCGTGGATAGAAGCCGCACGCGCTGCAGGAGCCTATAGTATCGGGATTGCTAACAACCCGGATACGCCCTTGATGCATGCGGCTGAGTGTGCGGTTTTTCTTAATAGTGGGAACGAGGTGCTTGGTGGTTCAACTCGCATGAGTGCAGGGACGTCCCAGAAAATTATACTCAATCTGTTTAGCACCACATTAATGATTCGATTGAATCGCACCTACGGGAATTTAATGGTGGATATGGCGGCGGTGAATCGTAAGCTTGATGACCGGCGCCTGCGCATGTTGCAGGCCATACATCCGAATTTGGCAACGGAGTCTGCTCAACAGGCGTTAGATAAAACCGATGGTTGGGTGAAACTTGCTGCTGTGGTTGCCGCAGGGGTTCCCGTTGATGAAGCGCGAGTTAAGCTGGAGCAACAGCAGGGTTCGTTACGGGCCGTTCTGGAAGAAATGAAGCGTTAAGCTGCCAAAATAGTGTATTACTGTTCTCCCTGAACAGACTTTTCTGGTTTTACCATGAGTACGAATGGGATGGCAAACGGCCCTACGAGTGCCACAAAAACAGATCGCACAACTGTGGCTTTTACCCCACGTTTTTTGGCTACATACGCGCAAATTATTGCGCTAATAGTCCAAATTAAAACGGGTATATAGGTCGACATTCAATACTCCCCATCAGCCATGAGCCACCTTACTCCTACATCAATCTGCACGGCTGATTGTACCAGCTTCCAGCAGTTCTGCTGCGTGCTCAGTCCAGTTGTTTATCGCCCAAGAACAACCGTCCGCATTAGAGTAGTGCGAGAGTAAAACTTCAATAAGGGTGCGTTACTCACTACGAATAATTTCGAGATAATCACCGTTGATTTTGAGGGTAATTGTGATTGCCGAGTTGTCACGGTTGCGCCAAAACCAACCATGCTCACCCTTGAATGGCGCAACAAAACTACCCTCACCATTGGTTGCTCCCCGCCCTTTCTCGTAAGTCTTTGATTGACCACCACCGTGGGCGTGCAGATCAAAGTTGATCCGGCCGCCTGTAGCCGTCCAAACATACTGAGCCTCAGCGCCTTCAATCATTACAAGCTTTGTCTCAGTATGCTCTCCAGGCTCCAATGTAAACGCTATCGTGTCCTGCCAGGTGTCCTGAGCGATTGCTCTACCAACTAAAACACCAAGAACGCTATCGAAGATATTGAACGAATGACTGTTTTCCTCGTCTTCGTGATCCTCCTCAGCTTCCTGGCGTAGTTCGAGTTTAATTTCTCCCATTTTGGTCAGACCCAACACCTGACCAGCACCAGTAGGGTCAATACCGTACTCGGCGGGCAACACCACAGCGATGAGAATCAGCGCCGCACCGATAACAGCTACAATGGTGGAACGCTTTAACCGAGCCAAGGTAGGCAGCTCTTCCAATTTGGGATTGTCAATGTTGAACATAAGAAAGAGCCTTTTAATGAGCGTGCGAGTGGAGATAACCAAAAATGTGTTGCGCTATGAGTGCAAGACCAAGCAGTATCATCAGAAGATTAGCGCCAATGGCGTACTTGGGAAAATTCTCACTTCGGCGTACATAGCCCATGACTATCAAGATGACACAGAGCGCTAAAATCTGACCGATCTCGACCCCCACGTTGAACGCCAGTAGGTTAGATAGAAGGCCATCGTCGGATATTTGGTACTCCAGGATTTTGGTCGCCAGGCCAGTACCGTGGATGAGGCCGAAAAGGAATGTCGCTGTTTTTGTGTTGGGTTGGTAGCCAAACCATTTATGCAAAGCACCAAGATTGTCGAGTGCTTTGTACACTACCGAGAATCCGATGATTGCATCAACGATATACGCGTTGACGCCCCAGCCATACCAGACTCCGAAGAGCATAGTGATCGAATGTCCAACAGCAAACAAACTTACGTAAATCGCGACATCCCGGAATTTATATAAGAAAAAGATGACACCGAACAGGAACAGTATGTGGTCGTATCCGGTAACCATGTGTTTCGCACCGAGGTACATAAACGGAATGATGTGAACACCCCAAATTTCCTGAATGTAGCCCGCGTCGCCAGGCGTCACGTTGTGCGCGTATGCTGTGTTTCCGGTATAAACCAGTATGATAAGTACGGCAACTTTGATTGACGTTTTCTGGAAATGTGCTAATAGCGCCATAGAGAATGTCTGAAGCATAGTTTAAGTAGTCACCGTAATCTCCGAGCTGTGCGGCTCGCGATTTTGGATTTTAAGAACAATGTGAGCAATGCCAATGACGATGAGTGTTCGAGTTTCACCAGATCGACGTTGATCTTGTGAAAACGTGTTCCAGTGATCTAGATTTTCGTTGTACATTTTATTTTCAGACAACGTGGAAAACACGGTGTAAGGGTAGCTGAGCTCCTTGAAATACTAAGAAGGAAAAAGATCTGAAAACGCTCAGCGGAAACGATCTTTTCTGTGGCATCCATATGACAGCCTTGCAGTTGCTATCAAATCCGATCATATTTCTACTAATTTACTCAATCGCAACAGTGCAATGGTGTTGATTTGCTCCAGTGCGGTAGCAAACTCCGTGTCACTATCGTTATTCAGTCGATTCTCAAAGCACGCTTTTATCTCCTGCCGATTGCGGTTACGAACGGCTAGGATAAAGGGGAACCCATGCTTGTCTTTGTATAGCTTGTTAAGCTTTTGAAAGTGCAAAACCTCTTCTGCGGAGCAATTGGACAGTCCTGCACTTTGTTGTTCTTCGGTGGATTCTGATGTGAGTGAACCACTCTCGGCCTCTCGTCCAGCAAGATCGGGGTGGGCTTTAATTAGGGCTAATTGCTCAGACTCTGAGGCAGCCATCACTGTCTTTGCCATTGCTTGTGCCAGTCCAATGGCCGTGTCGTGATCATTGTTCAAGCCACTTTGCCAAGTGCGACTGGCTATCCATGGCGAGTGTTCATAGATGCCACCAAACGTTTTCAAAAAGGTTGGTTCATCCATTCCGCTTGGAGGATCATCAAAGGTGTTATTACCTGTCACTGTGGTTTATCCATTTGATAATGTGTGACAGCCATCGTTGTGGGCGTCTATTTCATGCCTAGGAAAGCTATATTGTATCCAATGGGTTGGCTAATTGTTTACAATCGACTCAAACGTGCAATTGGAATCTACGCCATTGATCCACTCCACCCAGGGCGCATGCCAATAATGGCCAGCCTATCGACACATGTGTTAGATACCGCCGCCGGCATACCCGGTGCCGGAATAAAAATCGAGCTGTTTCGCATCGATGATCAACGGCAATTGCTCTGTACTCAAACCACAAATTCTGATGGTCGAACGGATGAGCCACTATTGCCAGATGCCGGCATCGGATTGTACGAACTCGTTTTTCACGCCGGCGACTATTTTCGGCAGGCCGGGCATGCACTGACAACTCCGCCGTTTGTCGATCAAGTGGTTATACGTTTCGGAATAGGGCAAGAATCGCACTATCATGTGCCTCTGCTGGTGTCCCCTTGGAGCTATTCTACCTATCGTGGCAGTTAAGCCATCACCGTTTAAGGCATAACCGTTCCCATGGAAGCATTTGTAGTCGATTGGCTCAGTTTGTTGGTTCGCTGGCTTCACCTTATCGTTGGCATCGCCTGGATTGGTGCATCACTGTATTTTGTGTTTTTAGATAACCACCTGGTTGAACCCAAAGAAGAATCAGATAGCGACAAAGGCGTTGGTGGTGAATTGTGGGCAGTTCATGGGGGTGGTTTCTATCATTCTCAGAAATACAAAATAGCACCGCAGACATTGCCGGAAAAACTCCACTGGTTTAAATGGGAAGCCTACTGGACTTGGCTGTCGGGTGTGTTATTGCTGGCAATTCTCTACTGGTATGGTGCAGAAATCTATTTGATAGACCCGACCGTGGCTGACATTAGCAAACCGGTTGCTATAGGCATTGGGACGCTCGTTCTTATCGTGGGTTGGGTGTTTTACGACTTTCTCTGTCGCTCTGCTATTGGAGAGAACGACCGTCTGCTTACCGCACTATTAAGTGTGTTTTTAATTGTAGTGGCATGGGGGCTGTGTCAGCTCTTTAGCGGTCGAGGTGCTTACATTCACTTTGGCGCAATGCTTGGCACGATCATGGTAGCGAACGTTCGGTTTATCATCATTCCAGGTCAGAAAGATCTGGTACAAGCCAAAGCAGAAGGGCGTGAGCCCGACCCTATTCATGGTATTCGTGGCAAGCAGCGCTCAGTACATAACACCTATTTTACGTTGCCCGTGTTGTTCATCATGATTAGTAATCATTATGCGATGACATTCGGCCATGAATACAACTGGCTTATTCTGCTGGCGATCACACTCTCCGGTGCGTTAATACGGGTGTATTTCGTCAATCGACATTTTGGCAAAGCCGGGCTAGCTCCTTTGTTGGTGGCAATTGCGTTGTTGATGGGTGTTGCGGCCATGACCGTCCCAAAAACCCAGGCCATCGGCAGCAGTGAGGCGGTTTCTTTTGCAGAGGTTAAAGCGGTGGTTGATGCACGATGCGTCAGTTGTCATGCACAGCAGCCAACCCAGCCTGGGTTTGCTGTGGCTCCCCAAGGTATATTGTTAGAAACTGATGAGCAAATACTGTCTCAAGCGCCGTTAATACATCAACAAACGGTTGTGAGTAGAGCAATGCCTATTGGCAATCTCACGGGTATCACTGAAGATGAGCGCGCACTGCTCAATCAGTGGTTTCTTACAGGCGCAGCTGGTGAGTAGTGTTAAGGATCGGTAGAGGCACCTATTATGACTAACTCCGGGATTGACCCTGTGAAGAACAATAGTGTGAGTGTCGTGCGGGTGGAACCCTTGCGGTCAGAGGCGTTTAAGCCCTTTGGCGACATCATAGATGCGAGCGGCGATATAGATGTTGTGATTAATAATGGTGCCTGTGAGCGTTTTAATGATCGCGCTCGTTTGGATGTTGATGATGCAGGTCGGCTAGGCGTGAGTGTATTTAAAAGCCGTTGTTTCTCGCTTCCATTGAAAGTGCCCATGATGGAACGTCATCCTTTAGCGAGTCAGGCCTTCATTCCCATGTCATCCGATAATTTCCTTGTCGTCGTCGCCGATGATAACGAGAACGCCCCGGGCGAACTCAGAGCGTTTATTACCGAGCCTGGTCAGGGTATTAACTTGTTGCGCGGTACTTGGCATGGGGTGCTGACCCCTTTGGGCACTCACGGACTGTTCGCGGTGATCGATCGAATAGGTCCAGGCGAGAATTGTGATATTCATACCTTCGATACTCCTTATTTGGTTGAGGCGAACCCATGACTGAACCCTCTTACTTCACGCCCATTGGTGGGCTGCCGTCTCAAACCGAATTGCTCACTGACAGAGCGGTTATCACTGACGGTTACACGTTCATTCCAAAAGGTGTGCTTCGAGATATCGTGACGAGCCAATTCCCCTTCTGGAATCGCACCCGAGCGTGG
>JAHQVR010000253.1 GCA_019634245.1 Gammaproteobacteria bacterium | reverse complement strand
TCGATGACTTTGCCGGCTACCGGAGTGTGAAGACGATGATAGTCGTACGTATTCAGGAAGCTGTGACAAAACCGGCCACCGGTAAAATCCGCACTGTAGTCACTATCGTTTAGCAGTTCCTGGATAGACCATTCAATATGCTTGACAACGATTGAAGGAGGTTTTTCTGTTGATACTGTCCACTGCCCGACATAAGTGGATTCGGCCGGGAACGTGATTATTCGGTCATTGTCGCTCTGTGCGACAGGACGCATTGTTTCGATATCTCTAAACTGCCGTGCAAAAAATTCGTTGAATGTTAGGTAGTCCTCTGGATTCTTCTGGTAATCCTGATAATTGTATTCGGGCGCAGATTTAAAGCTCTGAAGCAAGTTGGCAGACTCGGGAGTATCCAAAAAACTCCCCCATTCCAGTGCAAAACTGTGGAGCCACGATGAAAGAGGTGTAAGAGTTTTACCCTCAACTGGGTCTATCGGGCTTTGCAAATAGTCCAGTTCACGCAAATTGAAATAATAATAAAACTGCACGATGCGTAAATAGACAGTCCGCTCGTGCATGGTTTTTCCATCAGAGGTCCAGTGCCGGATCTCAGGTACCCATGTCGCCAGCGTGTCTACATAAAAGTAAAACTGTTCCAGCGTTTTTATCTGGCTAAGTTCCGGAACTCTTTGCTCTGCGACAAATCTGATCGCCGACTCGAAATTTCCCTGATAGTTTTTCTCTTCGATGAGTGCCTTGAGGTTTTGTGTGGCTGGCTGCCTCGGGGAATAGGGTTCCCCAACGGCTGGTAGTCCTGCAAGAAACTTCAATTCTTGCGTTTCACCTATATGTATATTGGGCAGTAAACCGCCACTCTCGGCGTCTGTTGCTCCTGCGAGCGCTTCAGGTGCGCTTCTTCTGCCATATACTGGACTTTTTGATGCTGATACCATGGTCAAACCCTCGAACAGGCGGTATTGGACACTGTTTACACAGTTCAGGCAGCGTAATCACGAGGCTATTGGTCTGTCAACTGAAATTCACAGGATTCGGTTGCAGGAGTCTGATTGTTTACTCTAAAGGGACCAAATTTGTGCCGAAGTACGGTGTTTTGATTATGCGTCATTGATTAATGTATTGAATTTTGTTAGGCGTGAGAAAGTTGTTTTGTGTACTATTTGCACTTTGCAAATATCGATCATAAAGAGAACACGCCGACAGGCGTGCGTGCCCGGGATGAAGGGCAGTGACCGTTCGGGTTGGATTAATACGAGGTGTGCCATTCAATGACTGATAAAGAAGGGCAGGTGGGTGGGCAGAGTCTTGCCCGCAAATGGGCAACGGTAATTGCAGCCGATGTGGTTGGATATACGCGTCTCATAAGTGACGACGCCCAAGCGACTGTTGTTGATCTGGAAATAGTTCAAGGAATAGTCAAATCACACACTGAAAGCAATGGCGGTTATGTTGCCGCAGAAGTTGGTGACGCAATTATATGTGTGTTTGATACCGCGATCGGTGCGCTGTATGCGGCAGGTGGTGCGCAACGTGAGATCAGGCTTCGCGCCGAGAACTCTCCCGATAATCGCAAGATGTTACTTCGTATGGGCTTGCATATCGATGAGCTATTCGAAAAATCAGACGGTATGATTTACGGCAACTGTGTGAATGTTGCTGCTCGTATTGAGGGCCTTGCACCAGAAGGTGGTATCGCCGTTTCTGATCAAGTCAAAACCGCATGTGGTCCGAGCCACGAAAAAAGCTTTATCGATCAGGGCGAATATAATGCGAAGAATGTGGAGCAGCCCGTCCGGGTGCATGTTTATTCTCCAGAAGGTGATACGGCTACCCTTGGAACGGCCGCCAAAATGTCCCGCATCGCTGCCAAGGGAAACCTTCCGGTTCGGGCGACCAAACTCATTGGGCGCGAAAATGCGCTTGATGAGCTGAAAAGTCATATGCAGTCATCGCGACTGGTGACGCTATTTGGCATGGGAGGGTTGGGAAAAACCAGCCTTTCGATCGCTGCCGCTCATACCGTAATGGGCACGGATTATCCTGATGGTGCCTGGTTTGTCGATCTGGCAGCCATCTCTGATGCAGACACGCTTACGCTTGCGATTTCCGGATTATTTGGGGTTACCCAGCAAGGCGGAAAATCCATGGAAGAGTCTTTGATAGACGCTTTGCGGGTTCGCCAGATGCTATTGATTTTTGATAATTGCGAACACGTGACCGAGGTTGCTGCCAGATTAGCCGATGCTCTTCTCACCAATTGCCCCAAAATTTCCATCATTGCGACCAGCCGCGAATTGTTATCTATCAGCGGCGAAGCGGTTATGCGTATTTTACCGCTAGATGTATCAGGAGAATCAGCTCCGGCGGTAGAGTTGTTTACGGAACGTGCACTGGCGGTTTCACCAGAATTTGATATTCAGGAATATCCTGCGGTCGTGCAGGAAATCTGTACGTCGCTTGACGGCATACCACTCGCGATTGAATTGGCTGCTGCCAGAGTTAGATCAATGACACCTGTGCAAATTCGGGATCGCCTCGATCAACGATTCAGGTTACTGACAGGTGGCTCTCGTGCTGTCAGGGAAAGACATCAAACTCTGCGAAACGCTGTACAGTGGTCCTATGACCATTTGACTGACAATGAATCTACCGTGCTCGACCGTGCCTCGGTATTTGCTGGCGGGTTTACATTGGAGGCTGCCGAACAAGTTTGCGCAGGCGGCGAGGTTGATTCTTTTGATGTATTCGATCTGATCGATTCGCTGGTGTCCAAGTCACTGTTGACTGTAACGCGAGTCGGTGAAAGTGTTCGATATGGTTTTCTGGAAACTATTCGTGCATTCAGTGCTGAACGTCTGGCTGCCGGCGAAGAAGATAAGACTGTGCGACTCGCACATGCCAATCTCTACGCTGATCAATCCGATGAAAATTTTAAACTGTGGCGTAGTCCTGAGCAGATGCAGGCGCACAACTGGCTTGATCTTGAAATAAACAATCTGCGGGATGCTTTTCATTGGGCGAACGCAAACGGCGAGGTTGATCCGGCCGCAAGAATTGCGTCAAGTGTAGGTGATCTGGCCCGTTTCAGGCTGCGCGACGAAGCTGCTAACTGGGCTGAAGAGGTTGTTGAGAGCGCGCGTACTGCTCGGCATCCGCGTCTGATCATATTGTTGACCTGGTGTGCAAGTACTGCCTGGGCCATGGGGCGTTTCGAAGACGCACAACGATTCGGCGAAGAAGCCTTATCGTTGCTCGACGACGACACTTTTGAACCCTTTGTCTGGGCCTACGGTGATCTGGCATTCGTCGCGATATATTCGGCGGGAGATATCGACAAAGCGATTGAACTATTGAGTGTCGGTGCGGAGCATCCTGCCGATGAGGTCGACCGGATGATGATGGTTTTCCATCTGTATATTTTGGCCACCGCTGGTCATGCGGAAAAGGCAGCGCTTATCGCAGATGATGTGGTGAAAAAAGTTGATGACGCAGGCGTTCCAATGTCTATCGCTGTCGCACATGCTGCCCGAGGTGCTGCTATAGAGGAGAACGACCCGGAAACAGCGCTTCGCGAATATGAATTTGGTATTGAGGTTGCCAGCCAGGCTGGAGCAACCTTTATGGAAACATTGATTGCTCCTAAATTAGCGGCGCTGCACGCGAAAGGGGGTGATGCAAAGTTGGCGCTTGAAGGTTTTGAACGTATGCTTACCGCCTACGGCGATACCACTGACATGGCGTCAGTGGTTGCATGGCGCACAGCGCTCGTCATTCTATTGGCTAAAACAGAGCAGTTTCATGCTGTCGCGACTCTTCAAGGTACACTGATAAAACAAATTGATCAGGACAGCCTTGCACCGGAGCATTCGGAGGCTATCGCTCAGGCGCACAAAGCACTTGGTATGAAGGCCTATACAGCGGCTACGGTGAGTGGTTCAGAAATGTCGCTCCGCGAGGCAACCAACTATGCTGTGGCCCAGGTGAACATTGGCCTTGAAAGTCATGACGCCGTATTGATGCGTAGCTTTAGTTAATGGTGAAGCTACTTAGCGGCACCATCCCAGATCGGTCTGCATTGCCGGAGAAAGCGGCTGTTCACCAGACGACAAAGTTAAATTTAAATATGGCTCCAAACCGGTGAGACAGCGAGCCGATTCACCATTTGTTATGCAGAGCGTATCGGATGATTCGAGTCAATATTCTTTAGAATTTGTAAAGCATGCCGCCTATCTCTGCGTCAACCTGTTTAGAGCAGCCGATAGACGCTCTGTATTGAATTCGGTTAAGTCTCGCTTCGCCGTGCAATTCTCCATTGCCTAAACCAGCGCATCAGCGGGGTTTGTGATAACAACATTGCGAGCAATGCTATTGTTAATACCAGCGTAATCGGATGTGACACGAAGTTCCAGAAAAATGTACCCACGTCACCACGAGCACCCAGCATGGCTCGTCGGTAGTTCGAATCCATCATAGGCCCAAGGATTACCCCTAGAATAACGGGGCCAACCTGAAATCCATACATCTTCAAGAAGTACCCGATAATGCCGAACAGCAGCATCCAGTAAACGTGTACTGGATTGTTTTGAATAGCGTACGTTCCAACGGCTGAGAGCACAATAATGAGTGGTATCAAAACACCTCGTGGACACTCCACAATTTTTGTAAAGATACGAATGCCCGTTAAACCGAAGATCAGCAAACAAATATTTGCAAGACTCAAAGCACCAACAATGAACCAGAAAAGATGTGGTGTATCTACCAGCAGCAGCGGCCCTGGTTTAAGGCCATGAATAAAGAGTGCGCCAATGATAACGGCAGTAACTGCATCGCCTGGGATGCCAAGTGTCAGCATCGGAATATATGCGCCACCAACCGCAGCATTGTTGGCAGCTTCCGGTGCTACCAGCCCTTCCTTGCAGCCTTCACCGAAAGGTACTTCGGGATCTTTTGTTGTGCGCTTCGCTTGATCGTAAGCCAGCAACGCTGCTATATCGCCACCGGTTCCCGGTAGTGCGCCGATAATCGTGCCTATACTTGATGAGCGTAATGCGAGCCCCATGTGGCGTTTAACATCGCGTAATTTTGGAACGATGCGATCGACTTTTTGTTTTATAGCGGCAACGTCTAACTGATGCAGTTGCACCAGAGCTTCTGCTACACCGAAAAAGCCAATCATCGCAGCGATATAAGGTATACCACCCATCATCGACACATTTCCAAAAGTGAAGCGACCTTCGGCAGTCATTGGATCAAGTCCAACCATACCGATAAGTACACCCAGCGCACCTGCAAAGGCTCCTTTGGCAAAACTTTCGCCTGATAGTGTGCCTACCAATAAAATACCGATCAGCCCAAGCAGGAGATAGTCTCGGGAGTTAAACATCAAGGCAAAGGACGAGATGATCGGTGCGAACATCGCCAATGCCACGATGCCGACAAAGCCCCCAATCACAGACATTACTGTCGTTAGTGCTATCGCGTCTCCTGCTTCCCCTCGCTTTGCCATGGGGTACCCCTCAATAGCAGTAGCTACGGCACTAGGTGCTCCCGGTATGTTTAGTAAAATAGCGGTACGGGAACCACCATAGACGCCGCCCATAAAAACGCCCGTGATCAACGCCAGTGCATCGTTAACCGGCCACTTGAACGTGAAGGAGATGAGTATGGATGTGGCCATCGTTACGGATAATCCAGGGATAGCGCCCACGTAGATGCCCGCAAGCGTGCCAATTGCTGTCAGAAACAACAGCCAGGGATCAGTCCATACGGTAAAGAGGTTAGAGAGAATCTCGGTCACTCTAAAACCATCCTCGAAAAAGTGTGCCTTCTGGTAGTACAACCTGAAACAGTTTGCGGAAAACCAGATATACACAGATCACCGAAATCACTGTGATCAGTAGTGACGCTACAAAGGATTTACGCCAAAGATAACTAAAAGCTAAAAACAGAAACACAGCCGACGACAATAGAAAGCCAAGCTGTGGCATAGCGATTACATAAGCTGTGATCAGTGCTACAACAGTGACAATTCGTAAGGGTAAGATCGCCTGAAAAAAACCCGTGGTGTGGGTGGGATCAGAGTGCCTCTCACTTGGATGACTTAAATTCTGCACAAGAATACAAACTGCGGCGACCACCATGGTTGCCGATGCCAACATCGGAAATACACCTGCGGTGGTCAAACCAGTAAACCCGGAAATAGCGTAAGACTGCCAGAAGGCAGATACACTAAATACTATGAGCAGCAGGGAGAATCCAAATTCTCCCTGTCGTTTTGGTGATGGCTTAGGCATCGAGTCTGTGGCTACTCGATGTTATCGTCCCAGTTATTCTGGGCGCATAATTCCAAGCGTTTCCGGGTTTACTTTTGCAGCGCCCGTATCTTGCAATACCCAAGCAGTAACTTGCTGCCACTTCTTAACAAACGCTGATGCTTCATCACCGGAAATATCCATGATGATGTTACCTTTGTTCGCCATTAGCGTTTGAAAGGTTTCGCTCTTGGCGGCTGTTGAAAATGCAGCTACCAGTGTGGCTTTTACATCATTGGGTACATCCTGTTTAACGAAAACACCATAGAATGGCCCCCAGGGCAGGAACTTGGCCATGTCGGGAATCGCATCAGTAATCGGCGGCACACCGGGCAGAGTATCGACTGATTCTGTATTAACTACGGCAAGTGCACGCATTTTACCCGCCTTTATTTGCTCTGCAGCAGCAGAAATTCCTGCTGGCATAAAATCAACTTCATTACCCAACATAGCGGTCAGACCTGGCCCCTCTCCGTCGAAGGGTATGGCTGTTACATTAAAATCTGCTGAGTTGGAAATAATCGCCCCTATGGTGCTTGGTAATCCACCGGGGCCCGTAGAACCCATCAGCACTTTTCCGGGATTGGCTTTTATATCTGCCATGAGTTCTTCCATGGTCTGGTATTTGGAATCCGCTTTTACCGCGATCACGCCAATACCACGCCCCAGGATATTCACCGGATAGAAACTGCCGTAGTCGAGATCTGAGACGCCCATAACCGAATGCAACTGTGGATTCTCTGCTCCGTATAGAAAGGTATAGCCATCAGCTGGGGCAGCGTTGACATAGGCGGTCGAAATTGCCCCAGCACCACCAGATTTATTAAGCACAACAATAGGCTTGCCGAGGGCTTCTTCGGCTGCCGGGTTAATCGCACGGGCAACAGTATCTGTAGCGCCGCCAGCACCCCACATAACAACACCTAATACTTCTCGTTCAGGGAAGTCTGCCTGGGCGACTCCACTTGCTGAAGTGAGTGCGACCAGAATAATTGCAATTCGAGTTAACGTCAGTCTCATAAAACCATTCCTCTTAGTTGGGTATTCATCAAGTTATTATA
This sequence comes from Gammaproteobacteria bacterium, assembly GCA_019634245.1. Next base: position 535 of record JAHQVR010000253.1, on the reverse strand, counting down.
TCTTTACGAGCTGATGGAATTAAAATCAGGCTAATTCGCAGTAGCTCATGGCTAATAATGACAAACTAATCTAGCAGAAACCGGTAGATCTCGCACGCGCGAAATACGTATGATTGAGCCACGCTTTCCATGCCCAAAAAAACTATTCTCTGGCTGCAGAATAGAATGCACATAGTTTGCACTTTTCGATTGATCCATTGTCATATAATCCACTGACAGATAGCAAACGTACAAATTACTACAGCTCACTGGGTTAATTTCACCGATATTTAGGAGTGACCATGAAGAAAAGAACGGAACAGATTAATCAGTTACCAGAATCTTCTCAACGGCGTTTTATGTTGAAAGCGGGTGCTCTTCTGCCTGCCACAGCGCTGATGGGAGTCTCTGGTGTATGCCATGCAGCCACTGCAGCTCCTCCCAATACGAATGTGCATACCGCCAAGTTGGGTGATTTTGAAATCACGACTTTATTGGCTGGCTCCCGGGTTGCTGAAAACCCTCAAACCATCTTCGGTATGAATGTCTCAGCTGA
>JAHQVR010000252.1 GCA_019634245.1 Gammaproteobacteria bacterium | reverse complement strand
CCAGTGTGCACCATTGGTAAAATTTGTGTGTGAAGCGAACGATCTGGAATTTTAGTGCCCTAATTTGAAGGTCTTTGCGCCCCATGAGTGTTGGTAAATACTCGCCTGCGCCCTGCAGCAGAACACCGATTTTCACTTGCAATAAGCTCATTGACACTACCCGATCGTAGAGTGTTGGCCACAGAAAACTCTACATTCGTTGGGTATTCCCATCTGCTTAAGACTCTGATGCATCGAATCTACTTGTGTGGGTGTTTATTTGTTACTAGAGTGTCCCGGTAAAAAAAGGAATCATTCAAACAGATTAATCACTTTACTGTATCGGCCCTTTCGGGCACATAACAAAATTGGGGGTACCCTTAAATGCTTCAGCGATCACTTTCCAAACAACTTCTCACGTTACTGGTTCTTGTGCTCCTTGCTTTTACTACGGCCTGTGGCGGTGGTAGTGATTCTGATCCAGCGGATAATTCGGGCAATGAAGATTCTGATGGTGATGGTGTAGTAGATGCTGAAGATGCCTTTCCTAATGATCCGACAGAATCCGTAGATACAGACGGTGATGGCATCGGCAACAATGCCGATCTTGATGATGATGCTGATGGTATTCCTGATACAAATGACGCTAATCCACTCGATACAGACAACGACACCCTACCGAATGATCAGGACGATGACGACGACGATGACGGTGTTTTAGATGTGGATGATGCTTTTCCGCTTGATCCAATGGAATCAATGGATAGTGATGGAGACGGCATCGGTGATAACGCTGATACTGATAATTCATCAAACGGAAATAACGGTAATGTCACGCCAATTACAACCGGACTCAATGCATGCATCATCGATACTGGCGCCGATGGTAACGGAACATTCACTGGTAGTTTTACCTGGAGTGACGTCTCGGACAACGCCAATGATCTTTCGGTTGCGTATGACATTCAGGACAACACAACAGCCTGTGGTGGAGCTGGTGGAACACTCGACGGTACAACTGCTGCCACCGAATACGTATTAAACTGGCAATTGCCGGTAGACGATGGCTCTATCATCAATGTATTAATAAGCGTCGATGCGGTTAATGGCGACCCAATCGTAGTTGAGAATCAGACAGATAATCTAATTTCTATTAGCAGCCCCGATCCAGAAGTGGGAGGGGCTGGCGAATGGCAGTATGAAGGCTGCTCCCTGGATATCACATCGGTTGAGTCGTCATCAACTCCAATGATAGCTATCATCAGTGGCAGTTTGACCTGCGATCCCGAGGCCAATCCCGCACAAATCTTAACCCGGCCAATCCCGGTCGATGGTTTGCCAGATACTAGTATCCGCTTTGACGCTCCTATGACCTTTCGAGGTCTTATTGTTCTACTAGGTTAACCGGAGGCCTTGAGCCCGTAGTTCTTCATACGGGCTCAGAATGCAGAGAACATCGCTGTTACACTTCTGGCGTATCCACTAAAGAAATCAACCCAAATGACCTTGGACAACTGCAGCTATCCAAATTGTGACGATCATTGATTTCGCAGCTGTATCAGATCGTCGATATTTATGATTGAGGTAGTGGGTTAGGCGTTCATCAAGGCGTTGGCTTCTTTAGCTGAAGTAGCGAGATCTTCAAGCTCTTGGTTTTTATTGCGATTGGAGTCGGTTTCCGGCCAACCTTGGGTGTGCCGAATGACCAGCTGTTTTAAGAATTCAATGTGTTCGTCGGAATCATTCAAACAGGGGATGTAGTTAAACGTTTCACCACCATTTTCCATAAAGTACTCGCAGTTCTCTCCCTGAATTTCTTCAAGAGTTTCTAAGCAATCGGCGGAAAATGCTGGGCTTATGATGTCGATAGCGCGTATCCCATCGGCAGGTAGGGCTTTCATGGTTTCATCGCAATAGGGTTTGAGCCATTCTTCATTGCCCACACGGGATTGAAAAACCACGCGGTATTGATCCTTCGACAGCCCCAATTCTTCAGCCAGTAGACGGGTGGTTTGATGACACTGACAGTGGTACGGATCTCCGTTGAGAAGATAGCGTTTGGGAATGCCATGATATGAGGTGACCAGCAGCTCGGCTTGCCCATGCTCCTGCCAGCTTTTTCGAACACTGTTGGCCAGAGCTGTTATATAGGTAGGCTCGGCTGAGTATTGATTGACAAAGCGTAGTTCGGGAAGCCAACGAGTGCGTTGAAACCGGTGTGCAACTTCATCAAACACTGAGGCGGTAGTGGTGCCTGAATATTGTGGATACATCGGTAACACCAGCACGCGTCGCACATTGTGAGCTTCTAGTTCTGCAATGGCTGAATCGACAGACGGTGTGCCATAACGCATACCCAGCGCTACCACGATATCTTCTCCAAATGCTTGCTGCAGAGAGGTTTGTAGGGCTGCGGCTTGTTTTTTGGAGATACTCAGCAGCGGTGACCCGTCGGTGTCCGACCAAACTTCTCGATAAGCCTCAGCGCTTTTCTTCGGGCGAACACGCAAAATGACGCCGTGCAAAATCAGCATCCAAAGCCAGCGCGGCAGCTCAATAATGCGAGGATCGCTGAGAAACTGTTTTAGATACCGCCGAACGGGCTTAGTTTCCGGGGCATCTGGAGTGCCAAGATTGACCATCAACACACCCATTTTTTCCGGGGTGCCGTGTTGGTAGCCGCTATTACCGGTGTATTTCATTGCTGAATTCGATCTCTACGATTGTGTTGTGTAGCTGGCGTTATATTCAATACTAGCTATGTAAGCCCGTGCTGAGTCCACACACTGTGTGTTGCACTCAGTATCCTATCGGCAACTGGCCACGGCCCCCCACTTGTACGAGCGATGGGAAGGGCCGGAACAGTCGCTATTGTCTACCATCTGCTTATTTGTTGCATCCGTACAACATCTGCTGAGAAATCCGTCGATTTATGCACTTTTGGGCGCTAATTCAGTGCCTGAGGTAGGTAGCGCTCAATCCAGTGTTGACGTACTATCCGACAAAATCCATATCTCCAATGTAGCTTCCGTTCAGCGTTAACTTTTCACATCTGCGAATTAATAGAATCCAAAGGGTGCTTCTGTGCCATTAACTATTGCCGTCCCCAAAGAAACCGCCCGAGAAGAAATGCGTGTCGCGCTGGTTCCCGAGGTGGTGGATCGCCTGATAAATCAACATCGTGTTCAGGTGAACATTGAAGATGGTTGTGGTCGAGGAGCGGGTTTTTACAATCCCGACTATGGTGATGTGATTGTCGGTAAAGATTATGGGGAGACCGTTGCAGATGCCGACATTGTTTTAAAGGTCAATCCACCCAGTGTTGAAGAAGCGGAACAATTACCATTGGGGTCAGTGCTCATCACACAAATTCCAGCTTTTCAATATGCGGATGTTATTCGTGTGCTGTTGCAACGTAGGATCACCACGATTGCAATGCATCTGTTACCACGCATTACTCGTGCTCAGTCGATGGATGTGTTGTCGTCACAGGCAACCGTAGCCGGTTACAAAGCGGCGTTGCTGGCCGCAGAATACTCACCTCGTCTCTTCCCAATGTTGACCACGGCTGCGGGCACCATTAGGCCATCGCGAGTCATTGTGTTGGGCGCAGGTGTCGCTGGTTTGCAGGCCATTGCCACCTGCCGACGATTGGGTGCACAAGTTGAGGCATACGATATACGGCAAGCGGCGCGTGAACAAATAGAATCGCTGGGCGCCCGCATGATCGACACCGGTGTGCTTGCGGAGAATCCTAACGGCACCGCTCGTGGTTTAAATAAAGAAGAAAAACAAAAGCAACACGATGTGTTAGCCGAGCGCATGTCACACGCGCATGCGGTTATCTGCGCTGCAGCGATACCAGGTCGACGAGCACCCAGGATTGTGACTGAGGATATGGTTCAAGGCATGATGCCAGACACTGTGTTGGTGGATATGGCGGCCGAAACTGGCGGCAATTGTGAGCTGACTAAACCCGGCGAAATATATATCTATGGTGACACGATTCTGATAGGGCCAATCAACCTACCCAGTCGAGGAGCTGTGCATGCCAGCGAAATGTATGCGCGAAATCTCTTTAATATGTTGAAGCTGGTAATAAACGATGGTGCATTGCGCTTGAACTGGGCTGATGAAATAGTCGCCCGTTGCCTATTGACTCACCAGGGCAATGTGCATCATGCAGCGACCGCTAAATTGATGGACCTACCGTGTGCACCGCCTATTGTGGATGAGCTTGAACAAAGCGAAGAATCCTCCGATCAGGCGGCTGGTTGGATTCCTGAATCTGAAGAAGAGCACGAGACCACAGATCGTTCCGATGATTCTTTTGAAGATGTAGCCAGTGCCACCGCCGCCGTAACACAAGAGCAAGCAATCCCCGAAGTACCGGCATCTGAGAACGAAGATTCTGCTACTGATGAGCCCATCGATCGGGATGATTTCACCGTGATCGACGGGATCGGTCCTGCACTTCAAAGTAAGCTCTATGAGTTTGGATATTTCCAATACAACGACTTAGCCTCTTTGGATACGGATGCGATTGAAACGTTGGATGGGCAGCTGGAACTGGATGGTCATATCGAGCGAGATGATTGGGTGGGACAAGCAGCACGATTACTCAGGAGCAAATCATGAGTGGCTTTAATGCGCTGTATTTGTTTTTGCTCGCAGGGGTGGGTGGCTATCTTTTGATTGCCCGTGTGCCGTCGATTCTGCACATGCCGTTAATGTCGGGTTCAAACTTTATTCATGGCATTGTGTTGGTGGGTGCCATGCTGGCACTGGGTCATGCCGAAGGCACTTTGCAAACGGCCATTGGATTTTTTGCGGTGGTGGCTGCCACCGCGAATGCCGTAGGTGGTTATGTCGTCACTGATCGCATGTTAGCGATGTTTGAATCCACCAGAGCACAGACAAAGAGTAAGCAGTCCGACGAAAGCGCTGACGCTGAACGCGAAGGTGAGTCGTCATGATCCCAAGTGTCGCCTTCGCTGCTGAGCTGGGCTACTTCCTATCCGCTGTGCTATTCATCGCGGGTTTGCGTCGCATGACCTCCCCGACTGATGCGCGTCCGGGTATTTGGTGGGCGGGGCTTGGCATGCTGGTCGCCGTCGGGGTCACCTTCTCTCAGCCGCAAGTGCTCGACAAGGCAGTATTGATTATCTCCGCGATGGCTATTGGTGGTGTTGCCGCACTTGTGCAGGCAAAGCTGGTCAGCACCAGCCAAATGCCACGCATGGTGGCCATCTATAACAGCCTCGGAGGAGGGGCTGCAGCAGGTATAGCGGCTGTGGAATTGCTTCGAGCCGCAGAACATACAGCGTCGGTGCGCGCCTTAGCCATTGCCGGTGGTTTGATTGGCTGTGTGGCGTTTGCCGGATCGTTTATGGCCTGGGCCAAACTTGGCAATATCATGGCCGCTCGCAAACTCATGGCGAATCGGCAGGTAGCCTATGTAGCGTTGATGGCGTTGGTGTTGATCGTCGGTCTTATTCTTGCCACATCGAACACCGCTCATCCCATTTTGTTGCTGGTGTTTTTCATCTTGGCGTTGCTGTTTGGCATGATGATGACGTTGCCTATAGCAGTAGCCGACATTCCAGTATTAATTTCATTATTCAATGCACTCACAGGTTTGGCCGTTGCGTTCGAAGGTTATGTGTTGGGCAATCCAACGATGATGATCGCAGGGACCTTGGTGTGTGCGGCCGGCGTGTTGCTCACTCGGCTTATGGCACGCTCTGTCAATCGCCGCCTAAGTGAGATTATGTACTCGGGGTTTGGTGTTTCCACAGACACACAGAGGCATGCGGATACGAGTCACGTGAATGATATCGATGCCTACGATGCGGCGATCAGTATGGCCTTTGCCTCCAAGGTGGTTGTGGTGCCCGGCTACGGGATGGCGGTGGCACAAGCGCAGCATAAGTTACGGGAATTAACACAGCTGCTAGAAGAGCGAGGTGTGGATACCCGCTTTGCGATTCATCCGGTGGCTGGCCGAATGCCCGGGCATATGAATGTGTTGCTTGCGGAGGCGGGTGTGCCCTATGAAAAGATTGTTGATCTGGCTGAGATCAATTCTGAATTCGACCAGGTCGATATCGTCTTAGTGGTAGGTGCAAACGACATCGTAAATCCATCGGCCAAGGATGATACAGACAGCCCGTTGTATGGCATGCCGGTGATGGACGTTGCCAAGGCCGGCAGTGTGATTGTGCTGAAACGAGGCGATGGTCGAGGGTACGCAGATGTACCGAATCGACTGCTGTTAGATGCGAAAACTCGCGTGCTCTTTGGTGATGCTCGGACTTCGGCACAAGACTTAATCTCGGCGATTAAGTCGCTTGACTAAACTAGCCAATTGTGTAGTTTTGATAGATCAATTACTTACACCCTAAACTGATCAATCTCTGAATCGTCGCGACACAATTTTGTCGTCAAACTGGCTTGACAGACTTACTCAAAAAGTATCTTTATACACAGCTGGAAACTCAGTTGTACAAGATCACAAAATCGTGTAGTTGACATTTAATTCTTCTGAGAAATATCTCATAAACTATTGAATTAAAAAACATTATTTGTTTTGTTCAAATAAAACGCAAAACCGCTAAACCCAACATTTTCTCGGGGAAAACTTAAATTTTCGGTTTTTATCCACAGGGTTATCCCCAGAAAATGGGGATAACTGGGCTGGTAGTTTCGAGGGTCGGACCCGCCTAGGTCGAGGTTTGGGTTTTGATGTTGCGTTTGGCCAAGCCTGGGGAATTTTGGGTATCGGTTTATCCAATCGATTGATCTGTGGTCGCTGGTCGTCCGATATTCCTCGGGTTGCCTCAGCTTTCGACGTTGACTCTGGCAGTTTGGCAACGTCTGAGGAAGTGTGGTTAGCGACTCTATGATCTGGATCAAAATGTTGGTGGATCCAACTTGTTTGAATAGTAAGAAAGAAGCGTGATTACCTTGCGGACGTTTTTTTTATCACGGAAACAAACATCACATTAGGCTGAAGGGGGCGAACGATGTTCAATATCAATATAAAAGACGCAAACAGACTCGATATAGAGATCAAGGGTAAGATAGATGCAGAGGAAATGGCGTCGGCGCTTGATGATTTGATCGAACAGTCTGAAGGCATGATCGGCGGCAAGATGCTCTATCGAATTGAGGATCTGCACCTACCCAGCTTTCGTGCTCTAGGCGTGGAGCTCACCAAGATACCGTCGTTACTGAAATTGATCGGGCGGTTTGATCGCGTTGCACTGGTTGCGGACAAAGCGTGGCTGCGTGTGGCAGGAGAAATTGAAGGCGCGCTGTTTCCAGGGATGAAGATTAAGGGCTTTGAACCCGCTGAGCTTACCGAGGCAGAAGCCTGGCTGACGGGGTGAAGACGGCCTTTCTAACTTGCGCTCTGCTTACCTGTAGAAGTTGGTACTTGACGTGACCGACAGTGTGCGACTTCATCTGAACTTGTAATTCCGCTGTGTGCCCATTGCAGACCTTGCGACACTGAGACCTGAAGGTCCGCTATGACTTCGACAATCGAATTAACCTGCACAACAAGATAGTTTTTTTACATCCATGTCGAACGTCTGTGCGGCGAGTTTTAATCCTTCAACAGTGG
>JAHQVR010000251.1 GCA_019634245.1 Gammaproteobacteria bacterium | reverse complement strand
TTAGTCGCAGCGATCAACCGGTCCTGGCTTGATCAGTTGCTCAGCAGATTCGTTGATGTTCTTATGGCGATACCGAGTTTGATATTCGCACTTATGTTGTTGTCGATATTCGGCTCCACTATCACCTCTCTCAACATAATCCATAACGGCAACATTCACTGCTACTCGGGTATTCCGGCTGACCCGCTCGGTAGCAGTGAATGTTGCCGTTATGGATTATGTTGAAGCAGCTCGACTCCGAGGCGAAGGATTGGGGTGGGTAATGCGGCGCGAGATACTACCCAATATCATGCCACCTCTGGTGGCAGAATTTGGTTTGCGTTTTTCATTTGTCTTTCTCACCATTGCAGCGTTGTCCTTTTTAGGACTGGGCATACAACCACCCACCGCGGATTGGGGCTCCATGGTCAGAGACAACGCCTCGATGATTCAGTTTGCCCAATACGACCTAACAGCTGGGCTCACTCCTCTACTGCCAGCGGCGGCGATAGCACTACTCACAGTGGCTGTGAATTTTGTAGTGGATTGGTTCCTACATAAAACCAGCGGGCTGCGCGATGAACTCTAGCGAACCGAATCAATCCAACAATGGCCTAGGAGAGGTGCTGCTGGAGATGCGAAATGTCTGCATCGATGGCTTCAGTGATGAGCAATGGCACCAAATCATTAAGGGAGTAAACCTCACTTTGCATCGCGGTGAAATCCTTGGGTTAATCGGCGAATCTGGGGCGGGGAAATCCACGTTAGGGAAAGCTGCTATGGGTTATGCGCAGCCGGGTTGTAAAATTCTACCCGGCTCTGAAATAGTGTTTGATGGTGTGGATTTGATGAAAGCCAAAAACGCCCAAAAGCGTGCGCTGTGGGGATCAAGAATGGCCTATGTGGCTCAATCAGCGGCGGCATCTTTTAATCCAGCACACAGACTCATCAATCAGACGATAGAGGCCACTGTTGGCCATGACGTCGCCACCGATACCGATGCACGCAGCGATGCCATTGACCTGTATGAGTCTTTATCTTTACCCGACCCTTCATCCATTGGCCAGCGCTATCCACACCAAGTATCCGGTGGACAACTGCAACGGGTGATGACCGCAATGGCCATGTCACCGCGTCCCGATTTAATTATATTCGACGAACCCACCACAGCGTTGGATGTAACAACACAAGTCGATGTACTACTCGCCATGCGTGCGATCGTTGAGAAATTTAATACCGCCGCAATCTATATCACGCACGATCTGGCGGTGGTGGCGCAAATGGCCGATCGAATTAAGGTACTGCGCCACGGCGAGGAAGTAGAAGAAGCGACGACAGAAACTATGCTGACGGCTCCTAAACAAGCCTATACCAAATCGCTGTGGTCGGTACGAGCATTAGAAAAAGCAGAATCACCCAGCGACGACATCATTTTGTCACTTCAGGGTATCGATGCCGCCTATGGCCGATCTCTGAAAGTTCTAGAGAACGTTAACCTTCAAGTGGCTCGTGGACGTACAGTTGCGATCGTTGGCGAATCAGGATCGGGTAAATCAACCGCTGCCCGAGTAATTACCGGCTTGCTCCCACCGTTGACCGGTTCGGTTATGTTCAACGGCGAGACTTTACCCAGTTCGCTGAAAGAGCGCTCAAAAGAGCAATTACGCCGCATACAAATGATTTACCAAATGGCAGATACCGCCATGAATCCAAAACAAACGGTTGCGGAAATCATTGGTCGGCCACTGAGTTTTTATCACGATATGCAAGGCGCCGAAAAATACGCCCGGGTCGTTGAGCTGCTGGAAATGATAGAGCTAGATGAATCCTTTGTAGATCGATTGCCGAGCGAACTCTCCGGTGGGCAGAAACAACGGATTTGCATCGCTCGAGCATTAGCCGCGGAGCCCGATGTGATCATTTGCGATGAAGTGACATCTGCATTAGATCAAATTGTGCAAGAAGGTATTCTGAAATTATTACTCCGTTTGCAGCACGAATTTAAAATCACCTACCTGTTTATCACTCACGATATCGCGGTAGTAAAAGCCATATCCGATGAAATTGTCGTTATGTATCAAGGATCAGTGGTAGAGCAAGGCTTAAAATCCGAGATACTTAACCCGCCTCATCCAGCCTACACTCAACTACTGTTAGAGTCGGTACCGGAAATGGATACGGCGTGGCTGGATTCCGTGGCAAACAACCGAGCCTGATCAAACTGAATCACACTCCCGGTTGCCATTTTCCACCAGTTACGTAATAGTCTCCTTCTAGCAGACTAAGACTGCCCTCTTAGTCGCATTTCTGCGGCAGATGCGGCAGAAATAGAACATTTGCTTGAAAAAAAAACGTCTATAAATCAGAATCTTGGATACGCCACATAGCTGGCCCAATCTCATGTGAGGAGAATTAATAGTGAATCATTTTCGTAAGCTGGCCATCGCCGCCGGCTCAGTGCTCGCTAGCACATTAACCCTACCCGCCTCGGCCGCTGAATTAAATCTAATGATTAGTGATGTCGACAAAAAGGCGGCCATCGTTGAGGATTTTGCTAACCGCTACAGTGAGGCCAACCCCGATGTCACCATCAAGCTAAATTTGGTGGGCTACAACGTCATTCGAGAGCAACTCGCGGGGCAACTGGAATCTGGAAATGGTCCTGACCTGGCCTTCGTCACCAACTTGGGTGGATTGCATAAATACTATGTTGACCTAACGCCCCATGTTGATGCGGCTGCTTGGGAGCAGGATTACGGTTCCGTTCTGCCTTGGTACCGCGCCGGTAACGAAGGTGGCATCTACGGCTTCCACACAGAGATGACCGTGACAGGCCCTTATGTCAATCTAACGATGTTTGAAGAAGCTGGTGTCGATGTTCCAGCGCCGGGGGCTACCTGGGATGACTGGGCAGAAGCCACTCAGCAGGTCATGGATAAAGGTGGAAGTTATGCCGGTATGATCATGGACCGCTCCGGTCACCGGTTTGCAGGCCCCGCTATGTCTTACGGTGCGAAGTATTTTGATGCAGATGGCAACATCATCATCGATGATGGGTTCAAAACCTTTGCTGAAAAAATGGTTGCCTGGCACGAAAGCGGTTTAATGCCTGCTGATATCTGGCCCGCTGTGTCTGGTTCCAAATACGCAAACGGTAATGAAATGTTTTTCGGTGAAGATGTTCCGTTCTACATGTCTGGCTCCTGGAATATCGGTAATGTCCAAGAAAATGTTGGTGACAAGTTCGACTGGACTGTCGTCCCTGTGCCTTGTGGCCCAGCAGGCTGTGGCATCATGCCTGGCGGAGCGGGTCTGGTTGCTTTTGATCAAACAGAAAATGCCGCTGAAGCGGCTAAGTTTGTAGCCTGGATGGGCGAATACGATCAAGCTCGTGAGTGGTATAGCCGCACCTTTGCTATTCCAGCGCACGCTAAAATTCAAGCCGAAGGCATCAAGTACACAGACTTTGGTGCAGGTGAGGCTGTATCAGAAGGGCTTAATCTGTTCGCTGCGTCAGCATCACAGGCCTCAGAACAAACGCCACAAGCCTTTCAACTGCAAGGCAGCCCATTCGGGTTCGTCATCTACAATGCCACTGTTGAACATTTAGGCGGTGTGTTAACGGGCGACTTAAGCCTGGACGAAGCCATGGAAAAAATAAACGCCACGTTGGAAGAGGACGCTCGATAGAAAGCGGGCATGATGTATCGTAGTAATGAGTCGTCGGCAGTTGCCGGCGGCTCCTCCCACCTCGCAATAATCTCAGCAACCGGCGGATCTCCATGTCGGTAGCGGGAATCATCATGTACGTTATTCTCGCCGTCTGGGTTATCGGTGGGAGCATCTGGCTACTTTCAAATAGAAGCTATCGTCCAACACAGATTGGACAATTTGCGATGGACCTATTGGGCTTTCCAGTGGAACTGGCCCAAAGCCTCTGGGGACGCGGTGGTGTCCCTTACGCGTTTCTGTTGCCGAACATGGCATTGTTCGGGCTATTCACTTTCTTACCGATGATTTTGAATTTCTGGGTGTCATTCACCGGTGGTGAGAGCATCGATCTGTTCAACCGCCCCTTTGTGGGTGGCGAAAACTACAGCAATATTTTCTCTTGCGAAGACTATAGCGTTCCTAAAAGCTGCTCAAATGCCGGCTATACCTTCTGGACCGGCATGTATAACACGTTGTTCTTCGTGCTATTCCAAGTACCCGTACTGTGCGTGGTCGCCTTGATCACCGCTCTGGTGGTGAACAAATCCTTGGCCGGACGTGGTTTCTGGCGAGCCATGTTTTTCTACCCAGTGATGTTGTCACCCGTGGTTATTGCCAATATTTGGCACTGGATTCTGCACCGCAAAGGTGTGTTGAATCAAGGCCTAGGTAGTGGTGCAGATACGATGACCGCGCTATCGAATATGGCCGGGTTCGACATTATAGCGACTGTCATCATCGGCATATTACTGCTCGTCACCGCACAGCGAACGTTGCGAAGCAACAAAGACCCCTCGTTGATTTGGGCCAGTGGATTTGCGCTGGTATTCTTCCTATTAACTTTGTGGGCTAACCCTATCCAACTTTTGCTACCCGATAGTGGGCTAACGCCAAGCTTAATAGTCGCGCTCGTGATTGTGTTCTTGTTCTTATGGCTACTTTCCTCAGCACACAAAGCATCAGCCATAGCAGTGGCCATTCTTTCTGTGGCTGCAGTTGCAATGCTGTTGACTATTCAGTTTGATACCGTATTCAATTTCGAGAAGTTCAGACCTGTAAATTGGCTAGTACAACGCAACACTGGATGGCCATTTTTCTGGCTGGTGTTCGTGTTTACCTGGTCACACATGGGCTTCTATATGCTTATTCTACTTGCGGGGTTACAAGCGATCCCTTCTGATTTATACGAAGCCGCCAAAATGGATGCTGGTCGGCCTGTGCGAGTATTTTTCAAGATCACCCTGCCACTGATCACTCCCACATTGACGGTTGTAATCGTACTGTCGCTCATCCGATCCTTTCAGGTGTTCGATGAAGTCTATCTACTAACCGGAGGTGGGCCTGGACGAGAGACGTTTATGGTGGTACAGAACATTTTTGAAACCGCCTTCACCGGAGAGAATCCCAAATACGGAGCCGCGGCTGCTGGCTCTGTTCTGATGGCCATCGTGATTGCAGTGTTTACCTTCATGCAATTGTTCTTGACACGGCGTCAATCGCAGCTTTAGTCATGTCAAAAGTCGTCAAATTTCTCACCGCCACTCAAGGTTCTGCCAACGGTTCTCGCATAGGCGCACAAGATGTCGTCGCATACGGCTATTTGTTACTCGGGATTTTAATTATTTTAGTACCCGTTCTGTGGACAGTACTGAGTTCATTTAAGTCAGAAGAAGCTATCGAGAATTTCGACACTCGGCTAATGCCGTTCGACCAGATTGAACGAAACATAGACGGCGTCGGTGTCAAACGCCTGTATTTATGGAAGGATGAAAACGGGGTGCCGCAGGAAGTGTTTAAAGCAGGACCAACCAGAAAACTCACTGATACCGCCAAGGCAGAAGATCCTACCACTATCTTTCAGGTGCCGCGGAAGGAGTTACTACCTGCAGAGGAAATCAGGCTTGCCACCGAAAATTATCTGGATCCACTGCTCTCAAGAGGTGGGCAGAAATTCTTTAATTTCAAACTTTTGCTGTGGAATACCGTCTTTGTAACGGTCGTGGCAACGGTCATTACACTACTGATTAACTCGATGGCCGCATTCGCTTTATCGAAGTATCAGTTTAAAGGGCGCTTAACCTTCACCATACTCATTGTCGCCACGCTATTGATACCCAACACGATTATTTTAGTATCTCTATTTTTTGTAGTTTGGTCCTTCGGAATATTTGGCTCTCTGTGGGGGGTCATTATTCCCGCGGCTGCAACACCGACAGGTGTATTCCTATTGCGCCAATATATGCTAACCATTCCCGATGAATTGTTAGAGGCTGCTCGTATGGATGCTGCGTCTGAGTGGCGAATTTATTGGCGAATCATTCTACCGCTGTCGCTTCCAGCCTTGTCCGTGCTCGCGATACTGTCCACCATTTGGCGCTGGAATGATTTTCTGTGGCCATTAATCGTACTGATATCGGATCCTTCGCAGCACACGATCCAACTCGGTCTCACTTCATTTTCGGGTGAGTTCGATCAAGACCACCATTTTATTCTAGCGATGACAGTCGTATCCTTGATACCCGTCACCTTAGTGTTTGTTTGGTTACAGCGGTTTATCACCACCGGTATCGCAACGACAGGATTGAAATGAGTAACCGCGCCCTTGAGCTAAAGAATATACGCAAGGCCTTCGGCGATGTCGAAGTCATCCACGGCGTCGACCTAGATATTGAAGAAGGCGAGTTCGTCGTCTTTGTCGGACCATCTGGCTGCGGAAAATCGACACTATTACGGCTCATAGCTGGCCTAGATGAACCAACCAGTGGGGACATACTGCTGCAAGGCAATCGAGTCAATGGCGTGCCAGCGTCAGAACGTGGGCTCTCAATGGTTTTCCAGTCCTATGCGCTCTACCCACATATGTCTGTTAGAAAAAACCTGTCCTTCGGATTGGAAAATCTTCGTGTACCGCGTAAACAAATCGACCAACTGGTAGATGACGCAGCAAAACTACTTCAAATTGACCAACTCCTAAACCGCCGCCCAGGCCAGCTGTCGGGCGGACAAAGACAACGCGTGGCCATTGGTCGAGCAATTGTCCGAGAACCGATCATATTCCTGTTTGACGAACCTTTGTCTAATCTGGATGCTGAATTACGATTGCAGATGCGGGTCGAGATTTCCAATCTCCACGCTCAACTGGGTAACACCATGATCTACGTCACCCATGACCAAGTTGAAGCGATGACGATGGCAGATCGTATTGTAATTCTCCGCGATGGAAAAGTAGAACAAATTGGCAAACCACTAGACCTCTACAATACGCCTGCCAATAAGTTTGTCGCTGGCTTTATTGGTGCTCCAAAGATGAATTTCCTCAATGGACAAATTTCCGATTCACAATTACATTTGGACTGCGGGATCGAGATCAATCGCTCTTTACAGGCAGGCGTATCAGGCAAAGCCACACTGGGTATCCGCCCGGAAGGCATTGGGGTATCACTGGAAAACAAGGGGAATGCTTCGGTCACGGTGCAAAACTTTGAACAGCTTGGTGCTATCACTTACATCTATACCGCATTCGACAACGGTGAGACGCTAACCGTTCAACTTCCAGAGCAGATCGAATTGCAGCGAGGTCAAACCATAGGCATCACTCTGCCCGAGGATCATTTGCACATCTTTGGTGGCGATTCTGAAATAGCATTGCATTTTGACTAATTAGGCATTAATAAGCCCAAATAGTATCGACGTGCACTCACCACTCCCGCGCCCATGAATAAACCTAGAATCGATCGCGGCTCTCCGGCGGCTTCCACGGATGACATAATGATGCTCCAGGAGACTATGAAAACACTAGGATTATATGATGGGGCCATTGATGGATTGCCTGGCAATAAAACTATGCATGCGGTACGCGCCTACAAAAAACAACAGAAGATGCCCGTAAACAACTCTTTACATCAAGAATTTATTGATTATCTTCGATATGAGACTTAATAGGGGCGCAACTGAATGCAAAAAGCAGCTCATGGTATGGGTTTCCGATCTTTCCAGCTATGTTTCCATGACTCGAAGCTTCGCTTGGATGAAATCTCGGTGTTTCACATAAATCAGATCTGATATTTTCCGTATGAACGCTTCTTCATAACGGTCAAGCTCATTGTCAGCAAACGCGACTCTCCACAATTGTTCTATCAGACTGATTTTTTGCTGCTGAGAAAATGAATCGTTGACCAATCGAATATGTTCATGAAATGACACCACCGAGTCAGCCTGTTGCTCCGCTTCCAGAACAAGCGCTTTTAGTTCATCGGCTGACATCTCTGAGCTTCGGCCGATCGCTTGAACAATGGCTCCTCTTTCAACTTCATCAACCTGATAATCGGCCCGAGCCACTTCAAGCAATAAAAACGCGGAAACCTTCTGCAAATCTAATGGACCGGTATCTGCCTTGGGAGCAGCTGAGTGTTGTAAGGCATCTATCCAACGACTGAACATAATGTCTTGTCTTTATGGTGAAGAACTGAGGCCGCTGCTCATTAACATCGGCATCCCGGGCAGGTATAGATTAAAACAATTTACTCTAACATTGCCAGATCTTTTCTACCGATCAATCTTATTTACCGATGCACCGTTTCACCGACCGGAATGTCACCTTACAAGGAGTTAACGGGAACCTTTAGCACTGGATTGCCATTTTCGTCGGTGGGCACCTCACCTGCGCGCATATTGACTTGCAGAGAGGGAATAATGAGTTTTGGCATTGCCAGTTGGGCATCTCGCTCAGTTCGAAATCGAACAAATTCTTCCTTGGTTTTATTGCCGCCAACATGTATGTTGTTTTTCACTTCTTCAGCGACCGTTGTCTCCCAGGCAATCTCACGGCCATTCGGGCCGTAGTCATGACACATAAACAAACGTGTTTCATCTGGAAGTGACAAAACCTTTTGTATGCTGTCATAGAGTTCTCCTGCATCTCCACCGGGGAAATCGGCTCGTGCAGATCCGCCATCGGGCATAAACAGCGTATCTCCAACAAACGCGGCATCGCCCAGGACATGGACCATGCAGGCTGGCGTGTGCCCAGGGGTATACAGGGCAAAACCTTGCATCTTTCCAACCTGGTAAGTATCGCCATCATCAAACAAGGCATCAAATTGAGATCCATCTCGTTGAAACTCCGTTCCTTCATTGAACACTTTTCCAAAAGTCTCTTGCACGACCATGATTTTAGAACCAATACCAATTTTTCCACCTAACCGATCTTGGATATACGGTGCTGCGCTAAGATGATCAGCGTGTACGTGAGTCTCTATGATCCACTCCAGTTTGAGATTCTGACTCTCGATATGCTCAATGATTTGGTCAGCATGATCATGAGTAATTCTTCCCGCTGAATAATCAATATCCATGACGCTATCGATAACAGCGCAGGCATCTGAGTCGGGATCTTTAACAACATAACTGATCGTATTTGTCACCGAATCAAAAAATGCATGTACTTCAGGCTTAAGATTTATATTGACTGGATAGTTTTTCACATTTAATTCCTACAAGAAGCCTTGCTTTATTGACCACGGACCTGTTTGACCATCACTTCGAGAACGGCATCCATCCCCCGATGGGCCTTGGCGGTTACTTCAACCGCATGAATAGGTAAAGATTCAACAAGCTCTGGGTTAATTAGAGATTGAGTCATGGGAGTATTTGCCTTCCAAGAAGAGTGCCCACAACCTTCAGTTTAGATACAGACCCTCTTTTTAGAGAAGCTCATACCGCTTTGCTGTGATGTGCTTCCCATTGAAATCATCGTACGGCGGCTTGCGGCTCGGGCACTTTGAATAGCAGGCGTCTGAGGTAAAACCCACCAATGACTGACAGAAGAAACAACGCGACTTCCCAGCGGCCAGTACCCAGTGCCGGTATTGCGGCGCCGGGGCAGAAACCTGCGATACCCCAACCGATACCGAAGAGCGCCGAGCCTCCGACCAATTTTGGATCTATCGCTGTGGACGTGGGAATATCGAAACGAGATGCGAATAAGGGGCTCGATCGACGCCAGGTAAGCCGATAACCGATCGATGTCACCACCAACGCACCCGCCATAACAAAGGCCAGACTTGGGTCCCAAGTTCCAGTCACATCAAAAAAATTGATCACTTTGGCAGGATCGATCATCCCGGAAATCGAGATTCCAACACCAAACACCACACCCGTTAACAATGCAATCACTAGCCTCATGTGCCCACTCCAAGTACATGGCGAATCACGAACACCGTCAGTGCTGCTGTGGCCATAAATGTGGGAACAGCAATTAACGAGCGAATCGATAAACGCGATAATCCACAAACACCATGTCCAGAGGTACAACCGGAACCTAGGCTCGCACCCAGCCCAACAATAATTCCGCCGACGATGACCATTAGTGGACTCACAGGCACCTGAACCACAGGCAACTCACCTTTAACCAACCAAACAAGCCAGGGTGAAATGATCATGCCTAAAACTAATGCTGTGCGCCATGCAAACTCGTTGCGATTCTCAGGAAAGATAAGGCCAGAGAGAATGCCAGTGGCCCCGAAAATACGACCAAAACCACCCATAAGCAGCACTGCCGCTAACCCTATGAGAAGGCCTCCGCCGAAAGATAAAACCGGTGTGAATTCAGTGACCACTACGCTAGCCTCCTGCGGTTCTCAATGAGTGATGGGTAGGCTCGCTTCAAAGCCACGCACATAGGCATTGATCGGCGGAAAAAGGGTGTGAGTATTTTGAACGTCATCATGCCAGCAATAAATTTCCTATTTCGAAGTTCAATATAGTAACGCTAGGAGTGCTTAATTACCGTGATATTGTCACTCAAAGGCGCTTCCATAAAACTATGGCCTCTAAATACTCCTGGCAAGTTTCTGCAGCGCTGCGAAACCACACAGAGTCACTCGTCCTCGGGACTGTACGATTAATCCGCGTTTTTGAAAATCGTGCATCACGCGGGATATCACTTCACGCGCTGTTCCCAATTCATTCGCAAGCTCCTGATGAGTGGCGGAAATTTCCCGCCTAGATCCCGCCAGCTCTAACATCCTCTGCGCCAGTCTGACGTCTATTCGACCAAAGGCCACATCGTCGACAACACGCAATAGATCAATCAGACGACGCGAATAGGCAGAGAACACAAATTGCCGAAACTTCGGCTCCTCAGCAACTAATTGATCAAACATGGGCTTTGGTAAAACCACGGCAGTTATATCGGATTCTGCATAACCTTCTGTATTGTAGGATTCTTCAGCCAACATACAGGCTGTTGTCAACACACAGCTTTCCCCTGCTTCAACGCGATAAAGAACAATTTCTCGGCTACCACTGTCCGCCGCCTGAGATACCCGCAGTGTTCCCTCGTACAAAAAAAACAAACTATCTGGAACCTTATCTGGGCGAAAAACCTGATCACCTTCGTGGTATTGCAAAACCTTGCCGGCCACCAACAAGCGATCTCTGACTGTTCGCGGCAAACTACGCGTACCCTGAAACCGCTCCGTCCAATCGACTATGCTCATTGGATTCCCCGTTGCGCTATCTAGCTATAGTGGTCCTATCGGTTATTAATAGTGTAAGTGATATTGTCACTGATTCTCTTAGTGGCGCAGACTATCGTATGTATTATTGTGATCTGGTGTCGACCACGACAATTTTCCAGAGTAGATTTTTCTAATCGCTAGGGATCAATCAGAACATATTTTGTTCCAAAACGATGATTAAACGGATCGACCTAACAGGCGTAAAGCAACTATAACCTCGTAACACCGCTTAGGTACCGATATGCTGGAAAACGTGTCAGCGGAGGGCTTAGCGCGATTTCAATTCGCGTTTACGGTTTCATTCCATATTATATTCCCCGCTTTTTCAATCGGGCTTGCCAGCTATCTCGCTGTGCTGAATGGGTTGTGGCTCACCACCCGAGACAACACCTACCTAACACTCTTTAACTATTGGAAAAAGATTTTTGCTGTTGCCTTCGGTATGGGGGTGGTATCAGGCATTGTCATGTCGTATCAATTCGGCACCAATTGGTCTGTTTTCTCAGACAAAGCCGGTCCGGTAATTGGCCCGCTGATGGCCTATGAAGTGTTATCGGCATTTTTCCTTGAAGCCGGCTTTCTTGGCATTATGCTTTTCGGTCGACATCGTGTTGGTGAGAGACTTCATATGTTCGCCACCGCTATGGTTGCGCTGGGAACCCTGATGTCTGCCACATGGATACTCAGCGTGAACAGTTGGATGCACACTCCCGCCGGTTACACGATTGCGGACAATGGCCAATATCTGCCCGCCGATTGGTGGGCTATTGTGTTCAACCCATCGTTCCCCTATCGGCTGGTGCACATGGTTCTTGCCGCTTACTTGACCACAGCCTTGGTCGTGGGCGCGGTAGGAGCCTGGCATCTGAGGCTTAATAAGGTTGATAGAGAGGCGCAGCGCATGTTCTCCATGGCAATGTGGATGGCTGCGATAGTGACTCCTCTACAAATCGTTGCAGGTGACCTCCACGGCCTCAATACCCTGGAATACCAACCCGCAAAAGTGATGGCAATGGAAGGCCACTACGACAGTTACCCAGAAGGGGCGCCACTCGTGCTTTTTGGTATTCCAAACGAGCAAGAACGCCGTATCGATTACGCACTGGAGATCCCGAAACTAAGTTCCCTTATATTGAAGCACCAGTTTAACGCTCCACTTGATGGATTGGACACTATCCCGGACGAAAACCAACCGCCGGTAGCCATAGTTTTTTATAGTTTCCGAGTGATGGTCGTATTGGGTTTTGCGATGCTAGGCCTGGGTCTTTGGAGTCTTTGGGCTCGCTGGCGCCGCACTCTATTCGAACAGCGCTCGTTACACCATGCCGCAATTATCATGGGGCCAAGCGGATTTATAGCCGTGCTG
>JAHQVR010000250.1 GCA_019634245.1 Gammaproteobacteria bacterium | reverse complement strand
GATTTTGAATTGAGTAAAGACAACTTTTCCACAATACGCCTGCCAAATGAAGAAAATTTCTATATGGATGACAGGCATGAAGAGACCGATTATGTAATGACATCGGAACCCTGTATGAGCAACTGTATCGATGGAGAAGCAAAAGTGGTTCAGCGCGCCCGCATACTCGATGTAACGCCCGATAGCGAGTAAATCATGATGAAGATAATTCGCAATCTGGCCACTGTGGTTGTGCTAACAAGCTGTTTCTCAGCTGGTAATGCTCTTTTGCAAACAGCCCTCGCACAAACAGTCGCAGATCAAACAGTCGCAGATCAGACAGTATTAGCACAAACAGATGAGTCCGATTCCACCACTGCAATGGATGAGGAAAAGCAGTCACAGTCATTCATGCATGAAATGCTGAAACCCGCTCAGGATCCGGCGGAGCCCAATACCATGATGCGCTCCATCAGCCGCGAAGCAAAAATGAATGCAGCTCAGTCTTTCATGGCGGTCAACCCGTTCAGCTTGAGAGATATGGTCAACATGATGACCCATAAGATCAAGGTGGATGATGGGTTGAGCATTGATGATGTTATTGAGTCGATGAACCTTCGGGCCAACTTACTGAATTTTCGCATGGTAGGGCATAACACGCCTTGGAAAATCATGGAGTCGATTTCCGGTGAGCCAATGCCGAAGGTTGAAATAGTCAGTTACTGTGATGTTATGACCATGCGAAAAATTCTTGATTACAGCCCGGAGTTCGTCGCGTTGCTTCCCTGTCGAATTGCTGTAATTGAAGATTCAGCCGGGGACTTATGGGTGGTAACACTAGATTGGGATGTGAGATGGTTAGACACTAGTCCTAATCCGAACAAAATGTCTGATGAGCTGCGAGAAGAAGCCATTGCGATAAGAGAAAACATCCATAGCATAATGGAAGCAGGAGCATACGGTGAGCTATAAGGCGAGAAAAATTGTGTCGTATTTCTGTGAAACAGGTAGATTAACTGCTCGATGCTCCGGGTACATTGTCAGGTGGTTTCTGTTGGGTTTGGCATTCACGTGTGCTGGCCTGGTTAAAGCAAACGATACGTCTGTTTATGGTGATATTGCCACACCCGAGTTCGTCCATCAGCTTGAATCAAGTATTGACCCAGAGGCCTTAAGTCGTTGGTCGGGCGTGGTTTCCAACCCAGAGACCATGTCTCAAATGACAGATACTTTTAACCCGGTGTTGATGCGTCAATTTATGACGGTTATGACACATGAGTCATTCATCGATACCATGATGCAATACGGTGATGCGAGGGTTTTACAAGGTTGGATTGCAATCATGTCGTCGCCAAAAGTGTTCAGTGCGTTTTCTAACGTGGCAAAACCAGAGCTGATGCAGTCATGGATGAGTGCAATGACGAATCCGGAAATTGTGAGCTCAATGACGACCACGGTAGACCCCGAATACATGACACAGTGGATGCGTGTGATGACCAGCCGGCAGTTAGCTCAAATGATGACGGGTGTGCCACCCCAGTTGGATGCTGTTGCGAAGAAAATGCCGCCGGAAATGGTTACGCAGTGGATGGACACGATATCGCAACCTGAAATGGTGGAGTCGATGATGTCCATTGCTGATCCAGCAGCAATCAACCAATGGCTCTCTGCTATGTCCAACCCTGAATTTTTTCGGGCCATCGCCAACATTGTCGAACCTGAGATTCTGTCGCAGTGGATGCACAGCATGACAAACCCTGACTTCACGAACTCGATGTTGGGAATGTTGAATGCGCAGATTATTCGAAGCTGGATGAATACTATGGCTAACCCCGAAACAATCGATTCTATTGCCAATGCTGTTGATCCCGAGTTGATGGTGAATTGGATGCAGACAATGGCCGAACCTCAGGTCATGGACTCCATGTTGAAGCTGGCCGATCCGGATTTATTTGCAGGAATGATTACAACAATGATTAAACCCGAAGTGGTCGAATCTATGATGCAGGCAATGAGCCCGGAACTAATGATGAAAATGATGATGGTAATGCCAGAAATGGCCAGAGCAATGTCGGAGACTCGGCGTCAGTAAAGCTGAGTGGAGCGCCGTGTATCTACTAGTGGAATTTTATAATCTGTTTTGAGTTTGCACGTTTTCGGGTAGCTTATCGAGCATATCATTCAGCAAGAACCAGAAAAATTCATCGCCTTGATAGCCGTGCAAACGATCAATTTCCTTACCATTGTGCACGAGGATGAACGTTGGTGTTACTGCTGGTTTGGCAATTGATTCGTATGTCTTTGGCCATGTGTCCCGTAGCTGGAGACGCACAAGCGGGGCAACTTTGCCTTCATCGGTTTTTGCGTATACTTGCCCGATTTCATCATTGAACCGATCACAGTAAGGGCAGTCTGATTGCTCAACTATCAAGAGCTCTGCAGCGAATAGATGAGCGGATTGACCAATACAAAAAACAAGCGTCAGAAACGCAAGTACAAATGGCCGAGGGCATGAAGTAACGTGAAGCATACGTTGAATTATACCTTAGTGAACCCGTTGTTCTGACGCGCGGCAAGGTTCTACAATAGTGACGCAGTCTATGGGATTTGTGCAATCTATCCCCTTAGATATATAGTTTGACAAAGATACAAAGCATATCCTTACTTTTTATACTAGTGTTGTGTCCGTTTTGGCTTACCACATTTTTGAAATCAACGCGTTTAAGCAGCTGACGCTATTGGAGTCTGTAGAGGATTACCGCTCAGCAAAGACGCTCGTCAAGCAGTACCGGACAAAATCACATGTACCTCCCGGTACCACGTACAGGATGATGTTTGCGGAAAACCCGCAGCAGGCTGAGCGCTTGCTGAAGGAGAAGCGCGAGCCGCGCCCGATGGGAGAGCACGACTAGCCTGTCGCGACGATTGACAGAAATTGTTCTCGGCACTAACTAAATTGAATGTTGAAAAGGTTAAATCAGAATGAGCGATGTTACTAAAGAACTGGATACATCCGGACTCAACTGCCCAATGCCAATATTGCGTGCAAAGAAAGCACTGAAAGAGTTGCAGTCGGGGGATATATTGAAAGTAACGGCCACCGATCCTGGCTCGGTTAAGGATTTTGAAGCTTTCGCCAAGCAAACGGGTAATGAACTGCTTGAATCGAGCACTGAAGGCGATAGTTTTATTTACCGCTTGAAGAAGGCTTAATCGTCGAGTTTGCAAGACGTTAATCCTTCGCCGAATCTAGCCGTGGGCTGTCCTGCTGCTGGTATCTCTGCGTTTGACTTACTGAGTAAGCTCGATGGAACTCTCTAATATTCACATTGTATCTGGGCTGGGTTTCGCCCTCGCTTTCGTTTTTGGCATTGTGGCCAACAAGACGAACTTCTGCACTATGGGTGCCATTAGTGACTGGGTAAACATGGGGCTCAAGGGAAGGCTTGGTGCATGGCTATTGGCCATGGGTGTCGCGGTGGCAGGCACGCAGTTGCTTGAGCTAACCGGACAGGTCGATCTTTCGCAGAGCATATACCGTGTGCCGAGCTTCGGGCTGGTTGGGTTTGTTCTCGGCGGGCTTATGTTTGGTGTAGGCATGACTCTGTCTGGCGGCTGTGGTCAACGAACGCTGGTTCGTGTCGGTAGTGGTAATTTGAAATCGCTTGTTGTGTTTTTAATTCTTGCAATTACTGCATATGCGACCTTGCGCGGAATTATTGGTGCAGCGCGTGTAGAGCTTATTGATCCACTCGCAATCGATTTGTCCGAGAAGGGTCTTGATGAACAAGGCCTTGCAACAGTCGTAATGTCACTGTTTGGTATTGAGGTCACCAATGCCCTGCGTTGGATATTTGCAATCGGCTTTTCGATCTTGTTGATATTCGCTGCGTTGTCGATAGAGGAGCTCAGAAAAGACAGCAATAATCTGCTTGGTGGTATCGTAGTGGGTCTTGCAGTGGTGGGAGCCTGGACCATTACTGGCATTATTGGCTATGATGATTTCGACCCGGTGCCGGTAGAGGGCTTCAGTTTTGTGGCACCCATTGGCAACACCGTTAGTTACTTAATGACCTATACCGGCGCTACAATCAGTTTTGGTATTGCAGCTGTTTTTGGCGTTATCGTTGGTTCATTCGTGTACTCGATAATCTCGCGCACGTTCCGCATAGAAACGTTTAGCCAACGCGGTGACATGGTAAACCATATGGTTGGTGGAGCACTGATGGGTATTGGAGGAGTGCTTGCGCTGGGTTGCACTGTTGGTCAGGGTGTAACGGGCCTGTCAACCTTGGCTTTGGGTTCTATTGTAGCGACCATGTCAATTATGATTGGCTCCGCAATTACTATGCGAGTGGCTTACCATCGAATGGATGAACGCGGTGTGCTTGCTTCATTATTCGCTGGCATTGCGGATATATTAATGCCCTGGCGGGAGTGGGCATAGGCCTTAAGGCAGTAAGGTGCGATTAACAAGACCGTACAGTTGAATGGCCCACTACTTATCAGTCGCGACGCATTATGTCTGAATCCAAAATTATCGAAATCAAGGCGGTTGGACAGAATGCTCCAAGGCTCGAACCCTCAACTTGCGTTGAGGCAGAGACGTTTGCGTTGCAGGTTTTAGACGATAGTATGGAGCCTGAATTCAGGAAAGGGTGCATCGTCATTGTCGACCCAACCGGGCGAGCAACCGATGGAAGTTTTGTGCTTGCAAAAAAGCAAACATCATCTGAATCGAACGGATCAACCACTGCACAGGATGAGAGCGAGTTAGTTGGTACTTTTATGCTTCGGCAATTGCGTAAAGATTCCGATTTTCAATGGCAATTGTGCCCTTTGAACAGCGAGTACAGTTGCGCTGCTACCAGTGCCGACTTTAGCGATATAGTTGGTGTAATTACGCAACGGGCTGGTACTCGCAGACGCTACCACAAGCGGTACGACTAGTTCTTCATATTGCTCGGTTCATTCCGGTCGCAGTGTTACGTCAATACAAATCGACTCGCAAATTACCATAAGGGCTATCGCTATGGGCATGTTGAATAAACTAGTTGTTCTCCCAGTGTTTTTGTTAATTGCTTGCACAGTCTCTGCCTCTAATTCTAAGCATCGTTCAATGTATTCAGGGCAAGAAGGCAGAAGCATTAAAAGCCTGTCATCGGAAGACATAGCCGAATTGAAAGCAGGCTCTGGTTGGGGATTAGCGAAAACAGCGGAACTAAACGGTGTTCCAGGACCAATTCACTTGCTTGAAATGAAAGATGAAATAAATCTCTCTAGTGAACAGACTCTGGAAATTGAAAAGTTGTTCAACGAAATGAATGCTGCAGCCGTGAAGCTCGGTAACCAACTAATCGAAAAAGAACTGAACCTTGAAATGCGGTTTCAGGAAAACGTTCCTGGCGAGAAGGAGCTTAAATCATTGCTTCGTGAAATAGGCGATATTCGTTCGGAGTTGCGTTTTGTGCACCTGTCTGCACATCTCAAAACCCCAGCTATTTTGAGCGACCAGCAGATAGATAAATACAATGCGTTGCGCGGATATTTTTCGTCCGATCCATGCATGAATATCCCGGAAGGTCACAATCGCGAGATGTGGTTAAAGCATAACAATTGCAACTGACCCCTTTGGGAAGGCTAGTGAATTTATAATTGATCAACTGTCAGCCCACATTCTGAGCAAATTTGCATATACGTGGCCTACGCGCTTTGTCACTTGTGCATTTGGGGTTGATTGCGCTAAGGCTTGATGGGCTTCGCCCAAGTCGTGCAATAGGTGACGTTGTTCAGCGTCTCGTACCATACTCTGCACCCACATCACACAGACCAACCGCTCGCCTGAAGTTACGGGCGTCACTTCGTGCAAGCTGGAAGCAGGATAAACCACGGCGTTACCAGCTTTAAGTTTGACAGAGACCGGACCGAAACGCGATTCGATATTCAACTCTCCACCAGTGTACTCATCCGGTTCACTGAGAAAAACAGTGACTGCAATATCGCTGCGGTAGCGTGCGTTCGCGCTGCCCATAATCGGGTTATCGATATGCTGCCCATAATGCATACCTGGTTGACAACGAGAAACAAATGCGGCCGAAACTTTTAAAGGCAGAGCCAGGCTTTGAAACTCACTATTGGCATATAACTTTGACACAACAAGCTTGTTGATGGATGACCATGGTTCACCAGCCTGGCTCAGCTCTTCATTGCGTTTTGCCTGACTTGCTTGCGAGCCGGCGCTAAGCTGTCCGTTTTCCCAGGTTGCTGTGGCAAGAGCGTCATGTATAAAGCTCAATTCATCTTCGCTAAGCACATTAATGATTTCATTCAGCATGGTGTGATAATTCAGTGTTCAGGCGAATAAAACCCAGGTGGTTGCGATGTATTTAACACCTTTTTCGAGTGTTACACCGCGGTGTTCATGCGTCCAGAAAGGTGGGAACAATAATAATTTTCCTTGCTCAGGCTTGACGCGTATATTTTGGTGTCGAAACTCGGTTTCACCGCCTGGCCCGGGCACGTCGTTCAGGTACCATATGGCAACGAGTTGGCGATCTGCAAAAGAATGACTGCCGCTATCTACATGCCAGTGAAAATACTCACCTGGCTCTGTGCGTTGCAATGCATACCCATAGTCTTTAAACCTGCCTCTAAAAAATGCGTTTTCCTGACGAAGTACATTTAGGGCAGCGCCCAAGGATGAAAACAAAGTCCTGTCAACATCATTCCAATGCGCCTTGCCACTAACGACTAAATCGGTTGAGCGCTTTATCTCGGGGTTCTCTACTTCAGTTTGACCAACGCGTCCTTGGTACTGTTCATCGGTAGCTGATTCAAAACGCGCAATAGTCGACTGACAGAATTCGGTGCCAAGCACATTGTTGGCTGCGTAAATATGTGACCCCGGTAGTAGTTCAGTTAGCGCGTGCGAATTCATGTAATTTTAATGGCAGTCATGATGCGCTTTAGAGTAGCATGTACGGCCAACCGATAACCAATCTGGACAGTGTATGGTTGTCCGCAGAATAAAAGATCGCTGGCATAATTCGACGCCTGATGACAATGAGCGTGAAGTACTCAGTGAGAAATCGCTCAGTGACCAAGCCAGTGCGCTTGCGTTTATTCAATGGAGAACAGCATTAAACAGTGCTATAGACTTGCATGCAGAAGATTATCGTTACGACAACGACCATCAGCGTGTGGGCGTGATCACAGAGTATCTGGCGTTTCAAATTCAACTGATCGATCGCCTCTGCTCGGAGTTTTTGCTTCCCGGTGAGCGTGAGGTTCTGGTTAACGGTGTATGCCAAAAGGCAGCTGATCAAATTCAGGAAAATTTAGAGGACATCGCGGGTCCTGGTGACTACAAGCCGCCATTTATAGCCTTGCTGAATAAGCGATTTTCTGACTACGCCGAGTTTCGATATAAAGACGGCCGACCTGGTTATGAAGCCATGCGATATTTGGGGTACGCGGTTCTCATGCTGCTCGGTGAAGATCAAACTAATCGATGGGTCATTGATCAGGTCATGGAGATTGATGGTCCAGCCATCGTTGATCAGAATATTAAGTCTATGAATCGACTATTCGGCCGAGAATAGCTCGCCGCTATAACCAATGGGATATACAGTTCCCGAGCGTCTTCCACTAATATTCTCAGTATGGATAAATCTGTATATCACTCAACCTTAAAGGCCATGCATGAGGCCGGTGTAAACACTGCGTATTATCATGGCTGGGCAACGGGAGCACTGGATAACCCAGACCTTGAAGAGCAGCGTGTTACTGACGCCTACACCGCAGGATTCGAGCACGGCAAAAGCGGTAACACGGAAGGGTACAAAGACTGGGTGGACAAGTAGACCGGTTGGATAAGTAGACCGGTTGGACAAGTAGATTGGTTAGTCGAATTAGTCCGACAACCCTTGATACCAATAATGGCTATAAATGGCAGCGGGTTGGAAAAACGCTGTTTCTAAGCGCCTACAAATTTATATCCATCAGCCTGTTTTTCCGCGG
>JAHQVR010000249.1 GCA_019634245.1 Gammaproteobacteria bacterium | reverse complement strand
GTTATATCGTCTCTGCACAGCATGGCAAATCTGGGTTCTTTGCCAACTGTAGTATCGACAGTAAACCCGAGCTTTTCAGTGAAGAATGCGATGGTCGGATTCATGGTACGACTGTTGACATTCAATACGGGGGCGCAGCGTTGCAATTTGCTCTTGACCACATATATTCCATCTTGAAACACAGCCTAAATTCTACATAGCAGGCGTTGGTGACACTAATGACGTATGACAGGAATTGGCCGTAACTAATGCAGTGGTGACCGTCCGGTATCTGACTGTAATGATTCACACGTTGTCTTCGCGCAACACTTTATACACGGTTGAACGACCAATGCCTGTCTGCTTAGCGATGTCTGTTGCACCTATACCTTGGCCATGTAAGGCGATAACTTTCTTTCTATCTATAGTGCGCTTACGACCGAACCTCACACCGTTTGCCTTGGCTTCCACTCGCCCTTCGTTAGTTCGCTCCAATATACGTTGGCGCTCAGCCTGGGAAACGGCTGACAAGATGGTGACCACCATTTTCCCCATGGTTCCTTCGGTGCTTATACCGTCATCCAGGAAACGCACCGCAACGCCAATCTCATCAAATTCTTTTATCAACTGAATCATGTCTGCGGTATCACGACCCAGGCGATCCAGCTTGGTCACCAATATGACATCGCTTTCTTCGATTTTGACACGCAACAAATCCAGACCGTTGCGCTTTACATGACTGCCGGTGGTCTTGTCTGCAAAGATTCTGCTCTTCACGACACCTGCTTCCTTCAACGCTTTGATCTGGGTGTCGAGTGATTGCTGGCTCGTGGAAACGCGTGCATAACCGAAGAGTCGCATTGCCGAAAGTGTCTCCGAAATCGATTAGTAGACAAAATGTCTACTAATGGCATGGAAAACGATTTAATAGACAGTCTATTTGATGTCAATTACCCTGTCTACAAACTTATAACATTGTAGACACTCAGAAAACTGCT
The DNA here is from genome assembly GCA_019634245.1 of Gammaproteobacteria bacterium. The sequence continues at coordinate 11,625 of JAHQVR010000249.1, read as the reverse complement.
TTTTCAGTTTCTACCAGTGGCGTTGAGGGGATTGATGGCCGTAGATTTTCTCACGCCAGAGCAAAAAGCTCATTACGGACAATACGCTGGAGAACCGAGCGAAGCGCAACTGTCCCGCTACTTTCATTTGGACGAATTTGATCTGGCATTCGTTGCGAACCGCCGTGGTGATCAAAACAGGTTAGGTGTTGCGCTGCAATTGACATCTGTTCGGTACTTGGGAACGTTTCTGACAGATATCTCCGTAGTACCTACCAACGTCAAACGGTACGTCGGGCGTCAGCTCTCGGTGCAAGACTTGTCAGTGCTGACTGACTATGCCCTGAGAGACACCACGAAGCGTGAGCACAACGCCCTGATCCGCAAACACTATGGTTACAAGGAATTTGGTGACCGACCCTGGGTGTTTCGACTGAGCCGTGTACTTTACGCACGTGCTTGGATCAGCAATGAAAGACCGGGCGTCATGTTCGGAGTTGCTGTCGCCTGGCTCGTTCGTCACAAGGTATTGTTGCCTGGTGAGTCCACACTGTCGAGGCTGATTTCTGAAATCCGACAACGGGCTGCGGATCGACTCTGGCAACAGTTGTCATCGTTACCGAATGAAACACAAAGGGCGAGTCTCGAAACGCTTCTCCAGATCACCGAAGGTCAACGCACCTCTGAGTTTGATCGCCTTCGTAAAGGACCGACAACGATCAGTGGTCCGGCTTTGAACCTGGCCCTGCAACGTTATCTGGATTTAAGAGCTTTTGGTATTCATAACCTCAATTTTTCAAACATACCACCAGTACGTTTAAAGAATCTGGCACGGTACGCCGGTGTCACCTCTATGCATAAAATCGCCAGAATGCCAGAGGACAGGCGAATAGCCGTGTTGGTCGGGTTCGTGAAGGCATTTGAAACCATCGCGTTGGATGAGGCGCTCGATGTTCTTGACTTGCTAACTACCGATATCGCAAGAAACGCCAAAGTCAAAGGCCGCAAAAACCGATTGCGAACCTTAAAAGATCTGGATCGTTCCGCACTGACACTGGCAACTGTGTGCGCATTGTTCCTCGATGACGAGCTATCAAGTGACAAGATACGTGAAGCTGTATTTTCACTTACTCCTAAAGAGGTTTTGGCTGAAACTATTGCCGTTGTGAATTCACTGGCACGCCCCGCAAGTGATCAGTATTACCATGAATTGGTAGAACAGTACGGGAAGGTCAGACGCTTCTTACCCAATGTGCTTGCTGCAGTGGATTTCAAGGCGGCCCCAGCTGGCGGCGCAACGATGAACGCGATCAATTTTCTGACTGAGATGGGTACAAAGTGGCGGAAAATACTTGACAAGCCGCCACAGGAATTCATCACTCAGCCCTGGAGGCGAACTGTCTTTGATGACAATGATCAAGTACTGATGCGTGGATACGTCTTGTGTTTTCTGAACACGCTACAAGACAGTCTACGGCGAAGAGATGTGTACGTTGCAAATAGTGACCGTTGGAATGATCCACGTTCAAAACTGCTCCAAGGCCGAGAATGGCAAGCCAACAGGCAGCAAGTATGCCGGTCACTGGGGCATCCCATACTGCCGGATGAGGCTATTGCCAGTCTGAAAAAGCAACTGGATGCAACGTATAAGCAGGTGGCAGCCAGATTTGAATCTAATCAATTGATCAGAGTGGATCACGCGGGCAAGCATCCTACGTTGACCATTACTAATCTGGACAAGCTTGATGAGCCTGCGAGCCTGGTTAACCTCAGTGATCAAGTGGCGGCGCTCCTGCCCAAGATTGATCTCACCGAATTAGTCTTGGAGATTCATGCGCATACGAATTTCGCTGCCGAATTTACTCATGTCAGCGAATCCAATGCGCGAGTTGACGATTTACCGGTAAGCCTATGTGCGGTATTGATAGCGGAAGCATGCAACATTGGGCTGGAACCGTTGATCAAACACAATGTGCCTGCTCTGACACGCCACCGATTAAGTTGGGTAAAGCAGAATTACGTTCGTTCTGAAACACTGGTCAAAGCAAACGCTCGACTGGTCGATTATCAGGCCACACTATCGCTTGCGATAAAATGGGGTGGAGGTGAAGTCGCGTCAGCCGATAGCATGCGCTTCGTCACGCCTGTGCGAACTATCAACTCTGGGCCGAATCCAAAATACTTCAATTCCGGTCGTGGGATCACCTGGTATAACTTTGTCTCGGATCAATACTCAGGTTTTCACGGCATCGTTATCCCTGGCACCTTGCGGGATTCCATTTTCGTATTGGAAGGATTGCTAGAACAGCAGACCGGAATACGACCGACTGAAATCATGACGGACACATCGGGTGTCAGTGATATGGTGTTTGGGTTGTTTTGGCTGCTGGGATATCAGTTTTCACCGAGATTGGCAGACGCAGGTGAAGCTGTGTTCTGGCGTATTGACAAAAATGCTGACTATGGTCCTCTGAATGATATGGCTCGTGGTTGCATCAATACTCAACGAGCAGCGCTGCACTGGGATGATATGTTGCGAATCGCAGGTTCATTGAAACTCGGTACTGTTAGGGCATCGGAACTCATTCGTTCATTACTGAAGAGTGAAAGACCGTCTGGATTGGCTCAGGCCATTATGGAGGTTGGACGCATCAATAAGACGCTCTATCTCCTGAATTATATCGATGATGAAGACTACCGCCGTCGCATATTGAATCAGCTCAATCGCGGTGAAGGTCGACATAGCGTTGCCAGAACCATCTGCTACGGTCAGCGTGGAGAAATCCGAAAGCGTTACCGCGAGGGGCAAGAAGATCAGCTTGGAGCGTTAGGGCTGATGACCAATGCAGTCGTTCTGTGGAACACCGTGTATATGCAGGAGGCGCTGGATTACCTGCAGAGACAACCAGGCGAGATCAAGGAAGAAGACGCAGCTAGGCTCTCACCGTTGATTCATGAGCATGTGAATATGCTTGGCCGGTATTCATTCACGCTGACAGAGAAAATCGAGAATGGGCAACTCAGGCCGCTGAACCGAGAGACACGGGGAAACGATCCTTAGCGTACGTTTTCGTACCACTGGACTTCAGACCCCCATGTTTGGGATGACGCAGGACATAGCTCCAGCGCAATTACTGACAGATACGTGGACATTGAGCTCAAGGAACACCATCAATCAGCTATACGGAAATACGGAAGAGAATTCGATCAGATTGAAAACGCAGATATCAATACCGGTAACTTTGATGAAATAACCTCTCTGAGTGCAGAATTACATCCGGATATGGTCTTGGAGCTATCTATTCCTTTTAATAAATTCAAGTGAAATTATTTTCACATCCATGCATATTTCTATGGCTCAACTTTTTAGGTGTTTTTTCCCGTCGATCATGGATTTCGCGAGGTCTTGTCGCTCAAGAAGACTCATCACAATCACTCCAGCAACGTGTACTGCGATAAGTAATAATGAAAACTCCCCAAGAATTTCGTGAAAGTCTTCGAGTACCTCGGCAATATTTCCAGAAAGTGTGATGCTCAGCCAGCCAGATAAGCCTGTTAAAGCAAGCCAAGCAAGCAGAACAACAACCATAGCCCCGCCGGCAGGATTATGACCCGCCTCCGCAGTATGTCGTCCGGTCAGCATGTCAGTCAGATGCGTTATTATCGTGCTCGGTGATTTAACGAATTCATAAAATCGCACATTTCGTGGGCCGATAAATCCCCAGATTATCCGAAAAGCGACGAGCCCGAGAATGATGTAGCCAACGTATTCATGTGCCGTATCCCACTCTTCAGCGGTCAGCTGACTTGTGCAGAATGCAAGGACAAGCGACCAATGAAAGATGCGCGTGATGATATCCCAAACAGGGGTTTCGCGGTCATGCATCACTGAAACGAAAGTCTCCTTTGGCAGCGTTGTCATGACAAGCCACGCAATCTGATTGAATGATCTCTTCAAAATTCAGTGGGTTTTTAAACGACTGATTTTTGTGTTCACGTAGCCAGTGATCTGTTTCTGTGATTCGAATTGGCCAATCGTTGGTTTGCCCTCGACTGAAGCGATTCCCAAGCCATGAAGAATCCGCTGAATTTGAATTCAGATAAGTGGTAATTGCAGTGACTGAATCCTCATCGAGACTTGCATCGTCACCAAAATGCGACGCAAGAGAGCTCATCAAACGGGCCCATGAAGTTGAAGGTAGCATGGCCGCCGGGAATGCCAAATGGCATGCCGAACATTCCTCGTCTGTCAATGCGTGGTTGACTGGGCTAATATTCTCATCGCGAGTACGCATAAGTGCGCTGAGAACCAAGAACCCTATCATGACAACCAGAAACAGGCGCGCTGGCATAGTGTTTAATATTTCTCGTAGTAGCCGTTTTCGGCTTTAAGATGGCAGACAGCGCAATTCGACTTTAAACCTGCAAGTCCTGACTGCAAATTTTCCTTAGAAATTGCAGGATGTTGTCTAATCCAGTAATTGGTCTCGGTAATCCGAATCGGAGGATTTTGACTATTGAGTCCTCGGACAAATTTTGAGGACCGGAATTCAGTATCACCAGCGTGTGCGACGAGGTATTTGGTAATGTGTTGTGTTGTTTGGTCATCCAAAGAGGCATCCTCACCGAAATGGTTCTCCAGATTCCCCATTATCTTTTTCCACGATGCCTCTGGGAGCATCGAGGCAGGATACGAAAAATGACAGGCGCTGCACTCGTTATTAGTCAGTTGATCGGTGATTAGTTGAACGTGATCATCATCGGTAAAGACAGGCAATGAGATAAACACACCGAATAGAATAACAGTTAAACGCACGATGACTAAACGCATAATGGCGCCTTATGAGTTTTTCATGAAAGTTAGAAAGTCGCCTTTTTCGGTGGTTGTGCATTCGCGACCAAGAACAGATTTACAGTTTCTTCGAAACCATTTTTCTGCCTTTTTAAGCGTTTGATAGCGCTTCGGGTTCACCGAGATAGCCATTGGCTTAATCGCTTTGCCGGCGCGAGTCTCGCCTGTTTGCGTTGGATTATTTGTGTGGCAAGACGTGCAGGATGGCGTGTCTTTTTTACCGCCTGAAAATTCATTGAAATACAGATCTTTTCCGCGGATGGGATCAAAACCTGCGAAAGTCGACGTTTCACTTTTGGCTTGAACCACATAGTGATTGATGAGGTCGTCAACACCTTCGGCATGAAGTTGCATACCGAGCGAAGAGACCATTAACGTGGTCGTTATGACAATAGGCTTCATATTTTTACAATTACTGCAAACCACTGCCTGATAGCATACTGACTACTGAAATTAAAATCTAGCTAACCAGTAAGTGACTGATATTCATCAACGATTTTGGGAGAGATGTAGCCGCTGTGAAATTCATAAGTAGCTTGAAAGCGATGATACGTTTTACGACTACAGGCTGATTTTATTTAAATCACTTCAACCGATACACGTTCTTCACCTTTTGATAATTTGGCCGAGGCTGACCGAACATGCCGAAAGCCGGTTGAAGGACGAACACTGTTTGTTCAGGACAGCGCAACTACCGGTTTGTTTTTCTTTTTTTTCGGGAGCCATATATGTACACATTTTAAAGATTTTGCCCTGCACTCTGCACGAACGTTTTCACCCGGTTGATTTAATCCGATGTGTCGAAAACGTTATCGATGCATTCGCCGTGTTAGCGGTATATGGTGTGAAGGTGCACGTGTCGAATGTTGCGCCTGACATTATGGTGCCGGTAAATCAGAAGTTTTGTATGCGGCATGAGAATTTTTTTTGCGCGGATGTTGTATGCATAAGACCTGCAAAAGACAATCAAAACAACTTTACAGCGCTGACTGCAACAACCACAATATTAGTATAATTACTGAAAATGCTAGAATATTAAGCGACCAATAGTTTTAGATTCAACAGTACTGAACAGAGCAATGATCAAACTGACCCTTGTGCGTTCTTCATCTATACAACTGCTCAGCCGTGCTTATCGCATCACCACACTGCTATTGTGCGTCACATGTTTATATGCCGGTCCGGGCAATGCCAACGACCTCAAGGACATACTGGTTGAGGCTTTGAAGGACAAGCACATGAACCACGCTGAAATGAAGCACGATAACAATACGCACGGAAACGGCAAGCTCGGCAGCAACATGGATCACAGCAACATGAAAAGCGGCGGTCCAGGCCATAAACCGGTTGATGCCTCGACCTGGCCATCGAAGCCATCGCTAACCCTGACCGCATATAAAGATGCCATGGCTGGTTGGAATTTACACATCGAACCTACCAATTTTGACTTCGCACCTGAACGTGTTAATACCGCTAACGAGGTGGGCAAAGGTCATGCCCATTTGTATATCAACGGAAAAAAAACAACCCGACTGTATTCGAATTGGTATTACCTGAATAATTTACAACCGGGCACTCACTCTATCACTGTCGCTTTAAATGCCAATGATCATGGCCCATTGGTACTGGAAGAGCAGCACATATCTGCCACTGTTGAACTGATTCAAGAATAGGCCTGTGTATTTGACGCCCATAAAAACTACCAACCCGTAGGACACGAGTGAATTGATTAAGAGTAAAAAAATCAGACCATTCGATGCATCAGTGAAATTTGCCGCCGAGATGCTGGAAACATCTAATGGATTTGAAATGGTGAAACCAGTTGACCATCGATATGGTGATTTCGTGTTGACCGAACAAATGCAGACCTATGGCTCGAGCTCGTCCATCGCTTTTAACACCAAAAACTGCACTTGGTTGCTGTTAGTCATGGTACTCACGGGAAACAACACTGCTAGACGTGTTTCAGTTTTAATTTTCGTGTCAGTCCTGCAAGTTAACAGATTGTGTGATACAAAAATATTAGCTCCCGAGGCTTGAACCTCTAGCTACTAGAGCTGATAAAATGTCCTATTATTTAACGGTTCGCTGCCGAATTTACGGGTCAGGCAAAAAATTCGTTGCCGCTGGATGGGCGCTTACCTAAGTCTGCCGTTGAAACATCTTTGCTCGGCGGGCCGTTGACCCTGTGAACTCTGCAGTGATGCATTCTGGTACTGCAAGACTTCGTACTTGTAGCCCTAATGAGTTTCTCTGTATCCGGTTAGCAGCAGTAGCACTTAAGATCGCCAGGACAGATGACATGAACGCAACACAAAACTTGTCCAGTGAAGCAGCATCAGCCTCCAGCAATTCTGGATGGTGGCTGTTGTTTGCTGCCTGGCTCATTTCCCTGATAGCGAGCTTGAGTGCGCTGTTCATGGGCGAAATACTAGGGCAAGAGCCGTGTAATCTATGCTGGTATCAGCGCATCGCGATGTTTCCACTGGCCTTACTGCTGGGCATCGCTATCCTGAACAACGACACGACGGTTCGTCGCTATGCATTGCCAATGGCTGTGGCCGGCGGAGCCATCGCGTTATGGCACACCTTGGTCTATCTCGGGGTGGTCAGCGCTGCCATAGTACCCTGCAGCGCTGAAGGGCCGTCGTGTACAGGCGAGGGTATGACCATCCTGGGCGGAATTCCACTGCCCGTGATTTCACTGACGTGTTTTGTGGTTATTACGATATTGCTTTTCCAACTTCCAGGAACGAACAGAAATGAATAGACGCGCACTTGTAATCGGTACCATAGCCGCCGCTGTTGGAATTTTCAGTCTGGGCGCATGGCTCGTTCAGCAAAACCAACCCGAGCCTCTTGCTGCACCTGCCGTCAGTGACGGAACACCACTGGTCCGACCCTATGCACCGATCATAGGTGAAGAAAGTGCACCTGTGACCATTGTCGAGTTCTTTGATCCGGCGTGCGAAGCCTGTCGTGCATTTCATCCAATCGTCAAGAGCATCCTTGACGAACACCCCGGACAAGTTCGCGTGGTCTTGCGTTATGCCGCGTTTCATCACGGCTCAGACGAAGCGGTGAAAATACTCGAGGCGGCCCGATTGCAAGATATGTTTGAGCCCGTGATGGAAGCGTTACTGGAGGCACAACCCCAATGGGCCAATCATGGCGCGCCCCAGATTGACTTGGCCTGGAAGGCTGCAGCAGAAGCCGGTCTGGATGTGACGGCCGCTCGTGCTGTAATGGATGACCCTGAAATCGTGAGAATACTCGAACAAGACGCTGCAGATGTTCAGGCCGTTGGAGTCAAGCAAACACCTACATTCTTTGTTGATGGACGCCCCATGATGAGATTTGGTGCCGATGAACTGCGCGAGATGGTGAAGTCGCAGGTTGAGGCGAAGGGCACTTAAGCGTGGCAGCTACGTCGGAGCTATCTGAATGCTCGACAATCTTATCCTACACATAACCCTTGAGCTGTTTGTCCAGCTCATGCGTGCACTGTGTTTTTAACAGTTCTGTAAAAGGATGATGAACTGTACTGGCGATATTCAAGAAGCCACCGTTATTTTAACCGGCACTGAACAGAAGCTACCATGAAAATTCACAGCCCCACCTGACAACGGCGTCTTCTGATTTCAGCCGCATTCGTTGACCTTGCATCATCGATAATAAATAACCGTCTTACAACCAGTTCACTTATTACGTGTATAAGTCGAATTAACGGTTCTAGATAGCCCAATGAAACGAGGCACTTGTGATTTATACTCAAGATAAGCATCTCCATAATTCTGAGCTAACCACCTTTCCTCGATAAATGGAGCTATAAAATAAACAACAGACCACACAATCAGTAGCACCCAAACATACCCAGAACCTATAAAAATACCCCACCCAATCATGCCCGCAAAAGTAGCGACATAAACTGGATTTCTACTCCAGAGATACAACCCTTCTTTACGCAAACCTCCCTTACCTCCATAAGAATTCACTTTGCCAAGCGTTACGTAGGATAGGTAACAGGCAGTGCCAATTCCTGTTGAAAGAAGAATGAAACCGAATATCAGGGGAATCTTTCCGCGCATGGAATCGAATTCTAAATAGGACAAGAGAATTAGCCCAATAACAAAAGATCGAAAAAGCACCCAAAACAACTTGTGTTGCCAGGTACCGGGTTCTGGCGGTGGAAAGAAGCGATATCGGTCTGAAAACAGACCAGGTGCACACAAAATCACAAGAGAGAGGATCGCGAGTAGCGACAGAAAGAATACAACTTTTAGCATGACAGACGATTAATTACTATTGGACTCTGCGCTGAAATGTGCTCGCGTTGGTTAGACAAATACACGCCGTTATCACGCTTCTGACTTTGCTTTGTCAATAATTGATTGATGCTCTGGTTTAATAGGCATACGCTTGATAGGACTAACATTTGCTCCACCAGTATTGCCTGCAGGCACCAGACCGAATGCCGTTTTAGTTGCAGCACCAACGATACGCAATACCTGACCGAATAATTCTTTCTTTTCTGAATTGCGTAACGCCCAAAGCAGCATAAGCCAATGCACCTTTACATGCCAGTAAGTGGACTCCTGACCTAAAACATGCGCGTTTTCTAAATGTCGAAACTCAAGTTCTGGATTTCCAGCTTGTCTGACATGAATTGCTTGCTCCAATTCCGCCTTTACGAACGGTGCAATATTTGTTGAGAACTTATTAAACATAAGGGCCTCTTTGTAATTGTGTGACGGTTAACTGAGCCAATTTCGTATGTCTGCAACTTCCAGGTTGGCCTTCCAGATACTAAAAAGCAAAACCGTAATCAACAATATAGCTAACTCCGCTTACACGTTTGTGGTTGCTGATTTATATTGCAAGTGTCGTTGCCGAGTATTTCGGCCAGTTCCAGAGCATCCATTTTTAATGTTCCCTTTGACACAATTTGTGATCAGCCAGTGCTTTCAAAACATAGCAGTCTGCAGACACTCCTTCTCCATCACAACCGGCCGATATTCGCGCTAGCTCCTTCTCTAACATTTTCAATTTTCTGATCTTTGCACGAACGTCAGTAAGCTGGGCCATTGCTATATCAGTTGCCTCACAGCATGATCGATCCGGGTGTCCTTGAAGTTCAATCAGTGAGCTGATGGCTTCAATAGAAAACCCTAGCTCTCTGGCGTGCTTGATGAAACTCAAACGTTCCAGCCCGGCGGAATCGTAGCGGCGCTGATTGCCTTCTGTGCGCTCGAAAGGCTCCAATATTCCGATTTCCTCGTAATAACGAATTGTCGGGACTTTTACTAGCGTCAGTTTTGAGAGCTGCCCGATAGAAAACATAAAATCTCCTCTTGAACCTCTAGTCACTAGAGACAATATACTACAGTTGGCTAATCATAAAAGGTTGATTCTGATGGCATGTTGCGGACACGAAGCCAAATTCGAAGGTCTCTCTGCAGACTATAAACGGCGCCTATGGCTGGTGATAGCACTAAACGCGATTATGTTTGTCGTGGAGATGACAGCTGGACACATCGCCAAGTCGCAGGCACTTCAGGCAGACGCCCTGGATTTTCTGGGTGATTCGCTTACTTACGGCATCTCTCTAGCGGTGATTGGCGCGTCTATTCAGGTGCGCACCAATGCCGCTCTAGTAAAAGGCATTAGCCTGTTGCTGATGGGCTTGTGGGTATTTGGCTCTACGGTTTATCGCGTATTTTATGTCGGTGTGCCAGAGGCACAGATCATGGGTGTTATCGGTTTTCTTGCATTGCTGACCAATCTCGCAAGTGTTCTGCTATTAGTTCGCTATAAGGATGGCGATGCAAACGTGCGGTCTGTGTGGTTATGTTCACGCAATGACGCTATAGGTAATGTTGCTGTGATGTTCGCGGCTCTGGGTGTATGGGGAACATCCAGTGGATGGCCTGACTTGGTTGTTGCGATGATAATGGCTGGTTTGTTTCTCTCGTCCGCTTTTCAGATTATGCGGCAGGCACTTACGGAACGTCGTGAGAGCTTTGCTCACACACACTGAAGCGTAAGAGGTTATGTCGCAAAATGAAATGAAAGCAGAAGAGTGTTCACACAGAATACCGCCCTACCCTGCCAGCCCATAGAACAACTCTGTGTGGGTTTTCAACATGCTTGCCTGGCAACGGATCTGACCTTTTCTGATCTTTCGAATCAGCTCAATGCCCGCCACTGTAGCCTGAGCACAGTGGAAGTTCTTGAACCCCAACATCGGTTTGGTGATTCGTTTAATCAACCGATGATCCTGCTCAACGACATTGTTCAAATACTTACACTGTCTGATTTTTATTCGAGTTGATTCTTCAGCATTGAATTGCTTGATTACAGCATTGTTGGCTTTCAGTACATAACGGGGTGTAATTGTCCGTTACGGGGGTTATGTCATTGAAAACAATGTCAATAGCGCCACCGTTCTCAAACTCACGATAAATTCATTGAATTGTTCCTAAATCAATGTGTTCGAATTACTGATGATTACAATACAAAGTTGGCCATCATTTCCAATGATTATATAGACTTAGGGTATCTGAACGGAAATCTGGACCCGCTTATGTTCGAGAAGCCCAAGTAGAAAAAACGCGCTAGCCACCCTTCCACAAACACAGAGCCGCTCATCAAACTTCCCATCAAATTTCCAACTGTTGAAAACTGGCTCAGACTGATTAAACTGCCAAAATCTTTGTACTTGAACTCTTGCATTTGCCTGCCATTGATACTGGCTACAACATTTTTATACGCAATTTTGGCCATTTGATGAGCCG
>JAHQVR010000248.1 GCA_019634245.1 Gammaproteobacteria bacterium | reverse complement strand
GGAAGAGTGTGAGCAGTGTTGTAAATGCCAGGCCACCGGCAATCGCGCTGGCCAGCTGTGTCCACCACTGGGTCGAGGGTGCACCGAACGACAACTCTCGATTGATTAGATTGATATTCATCGACAGCACCATCGGCATCAAGCCCAGAATGGTCGTAATCGCTGTCAGACACACAGGGCGTACACGCACAGCACCCGTGAGTAACGCGGCATCCAGAGCTTGGGCCCCACGCGCTTTAAATCGATTGTAAGTATCGATAAGTACGATGTTGTTGTTCACAACGATGCCTGCCAGCGCAATGATACCAATGCCCACCATTACAACACCAAAGGTTTGTCGTGTTACCAGTAGGCCGATCAGTACACCGGAGGTCGAAAAAACAATCGCACTGAGTATCAAGAACGCCTGGTACACACTATTAAACTGTGTCACCAAGATTATGGTCATTAGGAATATGGCTGTACCGAACGCTGTAAGAAGAAAAATCATGGCTTCTTGCTGTTCTTCAGCCTCACCTTTGAACTGTATATCAACCTCCGGGTCAACAGGACCTTCCAGTAGTTTTTCGCCTAATAGCTTTAGTTGTGTATCGGGAATAAACCCGTCGTCCATGTTGGCCTCGACTGTGACCACTCGTTTGCCGTCCACTCGGTTGATCTGCCCGGTCTTTGGTGCAGGTTCAAGACTGACATAGTTAGCAACCGGTACCGTACCCTTGGCTGTCGGTATGCGAAGATTAGTAATGTTGTCGAGTGTTCGCCATTCAGTCGGATATCGAACGCGAATATCCAGTTCATCATCAGCATCATCTGGCCGATATCCAGCCAGTCGAATACCGCTCGTGAGTAGTTGTACTGCGTTGCCGATCAAGGCGACATCAGCGCCATAACGTGCAGCCTGTTCTCGATCGACTTCCAATCGCCATTCAATTCCAGGTAGAGGTCTGTTGTCGCTGATATCGATAAAACCGCCGACTTCGCGCATGGTGGCACGCAGGTACTCAACGGCTGCATCACGTTTGGAGTCGCTCAATGAACTGATTTGGATATTGATTGGTTTGCCACCGCCGTCTGGGCCGCCTTCGTTTTTCAAAAATTCCATTTGCACACCGGCGATATCACTCATCTCGGTGCGCAGTTCCTCGATGATTTCGTCAGCCTTTCTACGTTGATTCCATTTGATGAATTCCAATTGTATGCTGCCAATCATGTCCGGACTTGAATTACCAGCTCCACCACTGTTGCCGGTTCTGGTGTAAACAGATTTAATTTCGTCCATATTGAAAACACGCGTTTCGATGCGTTTGAGAATTTTGTCCTGTTCGTAAATAGACAAATCTCCACGCGCGTGTACTCGAATGGCCATCGACTCGGGTTCAATAGCGGGAAAGAACTCCACGCCACGTCCAAGCATGCCGTACACCACATAACTCAAAACGGTAAACAGTAGCGTTGCCATCAACGTCTTTGCAGGATTTCTTAATAGCGCATGCAACACAGCGAGGTAAGTGGACTTCGCGCCAGTGGCCGCTTCACGAATTTGCTTAGCGGTTATATTGCCTGCTCCTTCGGATGAATCGGGGTTACGCAGCACTTTCTGTAAATCGGTCAGTGATTGCTGGTTGCTACGCTGCTTATTGGGGTTACGGCCAATTATTTTTCCGATAACAGGCAGAAAGATCAGTGCCATGGTGAGAGACGCTAAGAGGCAGGTAATCACCGTAATAGGCATGTACCGCATAAATTGACCGATCACTCCGGGCCAGAAAAGAAGTGGAGAAAAAACTGCGATAGTGGTGAATGTACTGGCGATCACCGGCCAGGCCATACGTTTGGCGGCGTTCGAGTACGCCTCGGCCTTCTCCATGCCATCATCGATGTTGCGATCCGCCAGTTCAGTAATGATGATTGCGCCATCAACCAACATACCTACGACCAGTATTAGGCTAAACAATACGACCACGTTCATGGTGTAGCCCAATGCATTGATAATCATAATGCCTGCGAGGAAGGATCCTGGAATGGCAAACCCAACGAGTAGAGACGAACGAATCCCCAGTGCTGCCATGATAACGATCATAACTAACACCACGCCCGAGACTACGTTGTTCTGTAGATCGGTCAGCATGGTTCGTGTTTCCACCGATTTGTCTTGATGAAAGCCAATTTGCAGTGTCGACGGCAACCGCTCCCGTTCAGTGGCGATCACGGTCCGAACCGCATCGATAGTTTCGATGACGTTGGCGCCCAATCTTTTGGAGATTTCCAACACCAGTGTGGGTTGGCCGTTGAGCCTGGCAAAACTAGTAGGGTCTTTAAACGTTCGCCGCAAAGAAGCAACGTCGGAAAACTTAACTACGCCACTGTCAGTCACCTTTACGGGCATATTTAATACGTCATTTAAGTCCTCTATAACACCAGGAACCTTCAGCACCATGCGGCCAGCACCGGTATCGATGGCACCTGCGGCCACCAGCAAGTTATTGTTTCTGACCAAGCTGAATAACGTATTAAAGTCGATTTGATAAGTTTCAAGAACGATCGGGTCGACGACAACTTCCAACACTTCTTCGCGTTCTCCAGCGATATCGGCTTCCAATACACCCGGTAGTGCTTCGATCTTATCTTTGAATTCCTTGGCAATTTTTACTAGCGTGCGCTCGGGTAGCGGCCCAGACAGACTCACATTCAATACCGGAAAAAGTGCGACATTAACTTCATTGACTGACGGTTCATCGGTAGCGGCAGGTAGTTGAGACTTGGCTGCATCGACTTTTTCGCGAACATCTAGCATGGCGGCTTCGCCATCGAACCCAGCGTCAAACTCCAACAACACCGACGCATGACCTTCAGTGGCGGTACTGCTCATGTTCTTTATACCGCTGATGCCCTGGAGTTCTTTTTCCATGGGTTTGACGAGCAATCGCTCGGCATCATTGGGTGAAATGCCATCGTGACTCATCGATACGTAAATGATAGGAATCGGAACATCCGGTTCCATTTCTTTGGGGATGCTGAGGTAGGCGATGATTCCGGCAATGATCAAAAAAACGAAAATCATCAATACCGTTCTGCTGCGGTCGAAGGCAGCGCTGATGATGCTGTTCATATTATTGCCCTCCGCTGGCCTCAGAAGCCTGAGCCGTGTGGGGTTCAACACGCTCGCCTTCGTTGACAAAACCTTGTCCGAGTGTGATTACCCGTGTGCCCTCATCGACACCGGTCACCCAAGCACCATCTAACGTAGTACTAACAATTTTTATCGACTGAAACTCGACCGTATTAGAGTCGCTCACCACTTTTACACCGATTTCACCACTGTCTCCGAGGGACAGCGCTGATGGGGTGATAAACGCCGCTTGCATTTGCTCAACTGGAATGATCACAGAAGCACTGACTCCTGCTGCAACATTGCTCTGTGGATTATCCGCTGTCGCTTCGACATCGAAACTGCGAGTATCAGAGTCCGCAACAGTGGAGATGTAGCTGAGCTTTCCCGACAACGTTTGCCCTGTGATCAGTTTGACATTCACGTGTTGACCAATGGCGAGGGACGCAACGGTTTGCTGAGCTGCTTGCGCAGTGACCTTAAAGGAGCTGTCATCGACGATTTGAGCCACCATATCTCGCGGATTGATCTGATGGCCAATCTCGACTGGTAGTGTATTCACAACACCATCGAATGGGGCTTTGATTTCGATATTATCAATGTCACGCTGCACGCGAGCCAAATTCGCTCGGGCACTGGCAAGATCTGCCTGTGCGCGCTGAAGCTGTACCTGAGATTGCAATCCCTGACTGGATAACTGACGTGCAGCTTGTTGTTCACTAGCTGCACTTTGAACTTGAGCTTGCGCCTCGGCTAAATCTGAATCGCGACCATCGAGAGATAACCTCACAAGCAAGTCGCCCGCTTTGACCGAGTCTCCTTTGTTGACAGCAATGTGCTCTACGTCGCCACTGGTATTGGCACGGACCATCACATCGCGATTCGCTTCCAGTTGACCTTGTAGGATGATTTCCCGCGCTACTGGTTCCAGGGCTATCGTTTGAACCTCTACCTTCATGAGATCCTTGCCCTGGGAAGAAGCATTGGCGGTGTCGTCATCGTTGGAGCGCACCATTCCGCTAGCCATCCAGAGCACCAAAGCGATTACCAAAGTGCCGGCTGCAATCGTAGAGGTTCTCATTGATACCACTCCTCTTAAGGTATGATTTCCGTGTACAGTCGAACTATAGCGCAGGAGCTGGCTTTGATATCACAACTTGTTCGCCAGGACAGGTGTTTTTCCAAATGATGCTACTTACGGGTCGTACGGTCAGGTTCGTAGCCGTGCTAGTCACTCTTGTGCTCGCCGGATGTGGGACACCCACGGGCCACCTGTTGGAATACGCCGATCGTAGTGGCTATTCGTACGAATCCATACAGGCCGATGGATTTGAGCATCTGGTCGTGAAAAACTATCCGTTCTCCGACACAGATATATTACATATCTATCTTGAGGGTGATGGCTCACCCTGGCGTTATCGTCATGTCATTATGCCCGATCCAACGCCTCGCTCGCCGTTGATGCTGAAATTGATGCGTTTGGATAAATCGCCATCGGCGTATGTCGGTCGACCTTGTTATAACGGTACACACGACGATGCTGGATGCAACAATAGATTGTGGACGTCAGCGCGTTACTCAAGCACGGTCGTATCCAGCATGAGCAGCACTATCCATGCACTGATTGATCGACATAAAGTTAAACAGGTCCGATTGTTTGGGCACAGTGGTGGGGGTGCGCTGTCAATGCTTCTGGCCGCCAGGCTAGAAGGGGTAACCGATGTCGTTACCATTGCCGGAAATCTAGACATAACCGCATGGACTGATCATCACAGATATACACCGTTGTACAGCTCGCTCAATCCGGCTACTCAGCCGCCACTGGATACGAGCATATTGCAATGGCATTTGGTGGGTAGCAAGGACTCTGTGGTGCCGCCAGAGATTGTACGACCGTTTATCCAATCGCAATCCTCGGCGTATGGCATTGCCATTAGCAGCTATTCACACAGTTGTTGCTGGGGCAGGGTCTGGAATGATGTTTTGTTCGCCGTCAAATTTGGCAAACCGGGTCGCTTACCTGGGATTCGCTTCAAGCACCCCAAAGGTGATCGCAACGTCAGCGTTCAGTAACTGAATCTGAAATGTCTAGCCCGACTGAATCAACAGTTTCTCAGGATAGTCACTAAATACACCGTGTACGCCATTGGACAGTAGCTGGTTATATTCATCGACTGCATTGACAGTGAAACAGTAGATACCAAAACCTGCCTCGGTAATCGCCTTTATGTCTTCAGTTTGAACCAATGGGCCAGCGCAATGAAGATTGCTCGCTTGCAGTTGGATTAACTCGGTTTGCCAATTTTCTGGGATGGCGCAGACGATCAGCGCTCGAGGCACCGCCGGCAACCATTCCATACAAGGCTTAAGTGCCTCCCGACTAAAGCTGGAGATGACTAACGGTAGGTCAGTTGGCCATAACTGCTTTAATGACTCGCAAGTGGCTTTCGCTGTTGGAATTTCGAGACCGGGAGTGGGTTTGATCTCGACATTCAAGGCCATGTCGTGCTGGGCTAATAGATCTAGCACGGCATCGAATCTGGGAAGGGGTTCGTTTTCAAACCCTGGCATGCCTTTACTGGCGGTGAGCTTGTCCAACTCGTTTGATGTGTGGGCACAAAGATAACCGGTTCCATTTGTACATCGCTCCAGACCGTCATCGTGATGTACATAAGCCACACCATCTCGACTGATCATGACATCCAGCTCCACCGCCTTAGCGCCCAATTTTGCTGCTAGTGCCATAGCGGCCAGAGTGTTCTCCGGGGCAGTACCCGAAGCACCTCGGTGGGCGATTACCGGATTAAGAAGAGCCGGGCTAGGATTTCTTGTCATGGGCGTGATGTGTGCTCAACAACGTTTCATGAACCGTTCGATTATTTAGATAATCTTCACGTAGTCGTTCGTATTCATGGTACTCGTTGGCGAACGATCGATCACAGAATTGATCCAGCTCATTCACGTGGCAATCGACCTGCCTCAGTGTTTCGTAAGCAATGCGGCGATAATCTAACTGGCTGCATCCGGTCGACAAGAAAAGTATGCCAATAACCAGAGCGAACAAAGTCAGGCGGATAAGATAGGATCGCGATTCAATTTCCTGACGCAGTGCTATCGCTTTGACTCTTTTACTCAACTCTCTGAACTCTTTAATTGCTAATTGGAAAGCCCGCACTTGGCGAAGGATCAGAAGTATAGGTGGTTAATTTTTAACCGCTAGTGGAAAGTTCATATTTTCAAACATTTTTTTTCCGACTCCTTTGCGAACCCATTTCTCGGGTTGTTGGGGGCCTCTGATGCGTTGACGCGTCAAACGTTCTTTGTCGTGTCAACCGCTTGTCCAACGAGTGACAACTGCTACACTGGCCCGGTTTTTAACACTTGGCAACTCCCACCGTGTCTTCCATACCGGAGCTGAATATTTCCATTGATGCCTTGCTTCAGGCCGCTGAGACAGCGGCTGATGCAGCGGCGGCGATCACGCTGGCAGCCTTTAGAACCCCTTTGCACGTTGAGAATAAACTCGAAGCAGGGTTTGACCCGGTCACCAAAGCTGATCGCGACGCTGAAGCCGTCATAAAGCAAGTATTAAAAGATGCGTTTCCTGATATCGGCTTTAAAGGCGAGGAATCTCCGGAGCGGATTGGGGGGTCAGATCTCACTTGGGTTGTCGATCCCATTGATGGCACACGTGCCTTCATTACTGGCATGCCGTTATGGGGCACTCTTATCGCACTAAGCCGCCAGGATCGGGTTTTCCTAGGGCTGATTGATCAGCCTTTTTTGCAGGAACGCTACATCGGTCATTCAGGTCGCGCATTTGCGGTGTGCCAAGGCGATCGAAGAACGCTAAGTTCCGGTGGATGTGTTGAATTAGAAAAAGCGATTGTGCAAACAACGTCGCCTACTATGTTTAAAACGGTGCCTGAACAGAAGCGTTTTGCTGCCGTCGCAGATGCGGTCAGGTTGGTTCGTTTTGGAGGGGATTGCTATGCGTACGCCATGCTGGCCTCGGGATATGTCGATTTGGTGATTGAGGCTGATTTGCAACCTTATGACGTACAGGCTCTGATCCCCATAGTCGAAGGTGCCGGCGGCGTTATCTCGAATTGGAACGGTGAACATGCGGCCGATGGGGGAACCTTATTGGCAGCTGCAACATCAGAGCTCCACGCACAAGCGCTGCGACTGTTGCGCGGTGTCTAAAGTAGATTGGATAACTGTATTAATTAATGCTTAGGCGAAACCCGTCACTGACTGATCCGCCTCTACCATCCCTCGCAGTGACTTCGATAAACCATACGCCTCGATTTTGTTCAACACTTTGGCCGGAGATAACACCCTCTGAACTTATAGTGACCAGAGCCGGTAAGCCGCTAGAACTGAATAGCAATTGATCGCCATCGGCGTCGTAGAAGAATTCTGAAACATCGTAGCGAAAATTATTCTGGACGATTCGATTGGCAATATCTGAAGCCACTGGGTTTGTGTTGTTACTATCGTTAGAAAAGTCAAAAGATACTTCAAACGTATCGGCGGCACGTGCCAGCCCATCCGTGGCGATGACGGTGAGTCGGTGCTCGCCTAAATCACTGGGCGTAGCCAAGCCCTGCAATATTCCCGATTCACTGAGCGCTAGATTGAACGAGTCGAACAGGCTGCTTTCATTGGCGTAAAAGCGCAGAGTGTCTGCATCTGGATCTTCAAAGTATTCGTTTAGGTCCAAGTAGAAATACACTTCTCTACTTTGATCTAGCTCCAGGTCAAAATTTGGAATGCGGTCTATTCGCCTTGGTGAGCGATTGTCATCGACAATGGCGATATTGACCGTTGCTGTTGATGCGTGCAGGCCGTCGCTGACGGCATAGCTAAATTGATCAACAATTTCTCCATTGGGTGGAACTGCGATATTGTCATCGAATTCGTAGACGAAAGAACCGTCTGAGTAGAGTTCAAAGTATTGCGCATATTGAGGTGATTGTATGGGGTCGGGCAGAATGCGAAGTGTTTCATTGCGTTCATCAATATCGTCTACATCGTTGTTCAATATGCTATTGAAGTCCTCAGAATCAACGTAACGGCTGCGATAGGACAGTGCACGATAGAAGTCGGTGTTCGCGAGTGGAGCTTCGTTGATGGCTACTGCGCAGAGGGTTTGTTGTAACTGTAGCGGAGCACCATCGGCTGACATCGCGCTAAGTTCAAAATGAATCGCGGCGGAGGCTTTGAGTTTGGGTAATTGCAGTTGAAATTCAGTGACACCATTACTTTGAGATTCGTTGATTTGTGCGGAACAATTTTCTGGATTGGTACAGGCTTCAATTAAGGTTTGTTTAGCGAAATCACTAAAAAACCCCTCGACTGAAGAACATTGCGACACATCGCCTGAATTTGTTGGCCGCCATTGCCAGCCTCGTGTGTTTCCTTCAATACCTGTCAAAGCGACGGTAAGAGAGGATTGTTCGACGACTGCTATCGAGCCGCCGTCCACTAAGTTGGGGCGGTTCGTTGTATTGACCAACGAGCCACCGTCTTCTGTTGCTTGGCGACCGGTGGAATCTACCCAGCCACAGGCACTTAGAGCGCAAACAAACGACAATAGAATTATGCGGTATGGCATCACAGTTTAGGCCTAATAGTGCTTTTGCACTCGTCAGAGCGCGAATAGGAGTAAAGCTTATCTTTGAGGCAAACTGTGTCCGTGGTGAACTGCACAGCACACCGACATCACGGGACCGATTAGTTGAATCTGTGATGGTGTGCCATTGATTATGTCCATCAGCGCTACTTATTACCTACAACGCTTGAAAAGTACGTGAATATAATCGACACGATTCTCAATTAATCAGAAATTCGCGCTTATTAATAGGAAAAACCGTAAAATGCAGTGAGGATCCTAAGCAAACTGACCTCCGCTTAAAGCGGGTGAGTTTTGTCACGTTCAGTTGCGGTGTTTCGTCGCCAATTAGGTGAGAATGGAAATCCCGCACTACTCCACAATTAATAGGGCACATGGATAATTCAGGTCACAGCGCAACCCCCAATGCCATTGGTACTTGGATAACACTGGTTGTTGTCACATCGTTCCTGGCTCTAATGATTGCTTGGGCGTTGCCACGCGCTGATGAGTTGTTGATTTCCACAAAGGAACAGGATGACCGGGTGGTGGCTTCTGAGGGTGAGCCTGACATTCAGCCTAAGGCATTGGCGCCCCCGGCAAGCAGCTCGCCGGCAGAATTGCTTGCCGCTGATCCGGTTGTAGATCCTGTTTCCACTCAACTTACCTCTTCACCATCAACCGAAGACGCCTCTGAGCCAATGTTGCAAATTGATCGAGAAGGGGTCCCGGCGAGCAACTCAAACACTAATGATGTCGTAATCAATGAATCAACGGTTGAACCAGCCGCGGATGTCACAGCGTCTCTTAATTCAAGCGGTCCCAGTGTTCTTGATTCAGTGATGGATCCAGAGCGAATCGCTGGCAGTGATTCTAAAAGTGCAGTCTCCGATGTGGTGTCAAACACAGGCGTTACGCTAGAGTCTGAATTGGATTTCGTAGCGGACACCGATGCTGTGGCGGCGGAATTCACTGATAGGGAAGTGAACTCTGAAGCTGAAGCGGGAACTGAAGCCGAAGCCGAAGCCGAAGCCGAAGCCGAAGCCGAAGCCGAAGCCGAAGCCGAAGCTGAAGCTGAAGCTGAAGCTGAAGCTGAAGCTGAAGATGAAGCCGAAGACGAAGCCGAAGC
>JAHQVR010000247.1 GCA_019634245.1 Gammaproteobacteria bacterium | reverse complement strand
TCTGCTACACCCCCGGTTAGCGAGGTGGTTTCGAGAGGATCGTCATAAGCCATAAGTTTTAGCTCGACGAGCAGATCACGGCATCTACTGTTTAGCGATTCCGTCATCGCACACTCTTCGTTGGAAACAGATAATTTTTCACTGATGAATCCAATTTGTTCAGATCATAATTGCCCAAGAAACATTCCAATTCTGCCCTACGCCAATTCTTCAGTGAGCAGTCAATGTTATAAATACCACTTCTTGGCGACCAAAGAATTTATTTAATACTCACACATCGGCCACTCAGCTCTTTCTCCACGTAATAATGAAGAGTAAGTTATCCTTCAGAAGAGACATCGCTAACTGCCGAGGAATATCAATATTTCTACCAAAGAGGACACCGGGTGGGGTGCGATCATCGGCTCGTCCTCGATTATGTCACTGGCCTTGCTTGGCGACGCACTTTTATACGCGGTTTTGCCAGCCTATGCATCGCACTTTGGATTGACGCTTGCGTGGGTGGGCGTGATGCTATCAGCCAATCGCATTGTGCGGGTGTTTGCCTATGGCCTGATCGCACGCTTAACCCATGCAATAGGGGTGCGCAACATCTGCATTGCAGCGGCGGTCATCGCGACTGTGTCAACAGCGCTGTACGGCATCAGCCACGGGCCTGCCATGATGTTAGTGGCTCGTATTCTCTGGGGTATTACCTATGCCATTCTAGTGCTAGCCACGTTGTCGTATGCCATCGCGTTTCGCGCCAGTGCCGGCACGCGTGTAGGCGTGGGTCAGGCAATACAAAGAATCGGGCCAATCCTCGCTTTGCTCTTCGGCACCTGGCTCGTAGGAAGGGTAGGCCCAAATTCCGTTTTTCTGATACTGGCTGTGCCCACAGCACTTTCCATACTGATCGCATTGAATCTCCCAAAGGGTGTTAAGCCAACGGAAAAGCCCACAACACCTGCCTCTCTTTCAAAGCCAAAACCCATCGACGTGTTCTTCTTCTTGCAAGGCTACGGTGTCGATGGCGTGTTTGCGATTTCGATTACTCTGATTTTCGCCAGAAGCACAGAACTGTCAGTGGCCGTGATGAGTGGGGGGGCACTGTTAGCGATGCGACACTTCGGCGAGGCGATTGCAGCTCCTTTATTTGGTTGGATCGCTGATCGAGTAGGTGCTCGTCGCGTGTTCTTGGTGGCCGCTGTGTTGACGATGCTGGGCTTTGTGGGTGTAGCTGTCGGAATTACAGTCATTGGCGCTTTGGTGATGCTACTCTTTCGGGGCGCACTGGCTTCCCTTGGGCCAGCCGTGATTGCACAGCAGCTGACTGATGAGGAAGATGCACTGGGGCCGCTGGCACGCATGCAAACCTGGCGTGACATAGGAGCCTCTAGCGGCCCATTGGCCACTGGTTTCCTACTGACCTATCTATCTGCTGAATTTCAGCATGGGATGGTAGCTCTGGCGCTAGCCGCGGGTCTGCTCTATTGGATGCTTAGCGACTGAGTCCATGATTAATGTCACAGGCATCTAAAGATGCCACTATTAGAACCATTTTGATATTGCCCACACCTACAAACTTGCTTAAGGTACCCCCACTAAAACAACAACCCTCTGTGGAGAGATCATGGTGCTAAAAGTCGGATTACTTGGCGCT
Source organism: Gammaproteobacteria bacterium (assembly GCA_019634245.1). The sequence goes on along the minus strand of JAHQVR010000247.1, from coordinate 11,180 downwards.
GGACGAATCGGCAAAGTGCACGCCCGTGCGATCACAGCGCACCCTGGCAGTGAACTTACTGCTGTGTCTGATGTGGTCACAGACAATGCGGAAAAACTAGCAGAAGAATACGGCTCATCCGTTCGAAGTTCGACAGACATCATCAACGATTCAGCTATCGATGCAGTCCTGATCGCCAGCTCCACCGATACTCATGCTGACCTGATAGAGGCTGCAACCTCCGCTGGCAAAGCGGTGTTGTGCGAAAAGCCGGTCGATTTGAGCTTGGAGCGTGCACAAGCTTGTCGAGACGCTGCCAATAAAACGGGCCAGCCCGTCATGATCGGATTCAACCGCCGATTCGATCCAAATTTCGAGACGCTAAAAAACTCCCTCACTCGCGGCGAGATCGGTAAAGCAGAGTTACTGTCGATCACATCCTTTGATCCTGAGCCACCCCCGTTGAGTTATGTCAAAGTCTCCGGTGGATTATTTCGCGACATGATGGCGCATGATTTTGACATGACCAATTTTATTCTCGGAACAACGCCAGAAACCGTTTCAGCCACGGGCAGCGCAATCGTTGATCCAAAAATCGGTGAGGCTGGCGATGTCGATACCGCTGTTGCCACAATGGCGTATGCCAATGGCATGATTGCTGTCATCAAAAACTCAAGGCGAGCAGTGTACGGCTACGATCAAAGAATGGAATTGTTAGGTTCAGAAGGTCTTCTACAAGCCAACAATCTGCTCGAATCCTCCGTGGTTAAATCGACAAACGAGGGCGTTACAGGGGCAAAACCCATGTACTTTTTCCTCGAACGATATATGCCAGCATATCAAGCCGAATGGTCTGCGTTCGTATCTGCGATAAGCGCAGGCATCGAACCGCCGGTGACGTTGAATGATGGTGTTGCCGCGCTGGCTATGGCTGAGGCTGCGGTTCAATCTATGGAGCTGGGTCGACCAGTTAAGTTCGCTGAATTTTTTTAGTCCTGAACTGGTACATTAAAAACAATTCTCATTGTGTTTAAGCGGTATTTTCCGTTCCTTTTTAAAACAAACGACCGAGTCAATGCACGTGCCAAATCTATTGCGAAAACCCTTCGGTAACCGAGGCAAAGTCCATCAGATTACTCCTGCTGATGCGGGTTGGCGTTATGTGGGCTTCTCCCTGTATCACTTAGCACAAGGTGAAACTGCCACAGAAGCTACAGATGATAACGAAGTAATTTTGGTGATGGTCGAAGGTAAAGCCCACATCCACGGCGCTGATCAAGACTGGGGGTGTCTAGGAGAACGAATGGATGTCTTTGAAAAGACACCACCGCACTGTTTGTATCTCCCCAACGGCACAAATTGGACCGCTAAAGCTGAAACTGATTGCATCATTGCTGTATGCTCAGCCCCGGGTAAAGGCGGCCATGCGGCGCGTCTGATAGGGCCGGACGGTATCTCTCTGACAGAGCGCGGTAAGGGTAGCAATACCCGCTATATCAACAATATCGCGATGGAGCACGAAGACTATGCGGATTCATTGCTCGTCACAGAGGTCTTTACACCCGCCGGTCACTGGTCGTCGTTTCCGAGCCACCGACACGATGAAGATGACTATCCTCGGATCACCTATTTGGAAGAAACCTACTACCACCGACTAAACCCAGCTGACGGCTTTGGCATCCAGCGTGTTTATACCGATGATAAGCAACTCGACGAGACCATGGCGGTATCCAACGGCGACGTCGTACTGGTCCCTCGCGGTCATCACCCGTGTGCGGCTCCGTATGGATTTGAGATGTACTACTTAAACGTCATGGCAGGACCCTTACGAAAATGGCGATTTGTAGCAGCACCTGAAGTCGAATGGATTATGCAGCGAGACGGCTAAGAAATTAAAACGCGCTTTGTTAGCCATGACTTGGATTGGGCTCTAAACCAGTTGTAATCACCGATTTAATCAAAAATCTAATTCGTCTTATGTGTCAGCCACAGGGCTCAGGCTTCAGCTACGCACACATCTGCGCAAATAAGCACGTGCTTGAGTCTCGGTAATTCTGAACTATAGATGTCCGGTTTTCACGTATATGACGGCGCCATCCTCCTGCGTATAAGGGCAATGCTGACTCAAGTGTGGGCTTCTGAGCCACGAACCCTTGGGGTAACTTCCATGCTCATCATGAAAGGTACCTTCAAGCACTAAAATTTCTTCGCCACCCCAGTGTTGGTGCTGCTTGAACTGAGTGTTTGGGGCCCACTTAACTAACGCTACATGCTCATTTTCAAACTCATGCAATGGCATCACTGATAATCCTTCAACCAGACCCGGCAACCATGACTGATCTGACGTGTCCATGACTTTCTGTTCGGTATCGGCCTCACTAAATTGATGCAATTTTACGAAAATAGTGGCGCCTTCTGCGCCTATCCGAGGCGTGTGAGCGGTGCCGATAGGGTTGCGTACATAGCAGCCCTGTTTGTACGCTTGGTGTTCGTCGGCAAAAACTCCCTCTAGCACGAGAAACTCTTCTCCCCCTCCGTGGGTGTGAGAAGAGAATTCGCTGTACGGCTCATAACGAACAATGGATGTCGCGCGTGCTACCTCGTCACCAATTCTATCCAACATCATGCGTTCGACCCCTTTCATGGGGGAGTCAACCCATTGATAGTCTTCGGGTTGAATCACAACACGTTGTTCAAAGTCAGAATTGATCAAAGTAGTCATTGCTAATGTCCGATTCGGAGAGTAGGTTTAATTTCTGCCAGCCATGATACCGCCGTCGACATCCCAAACGGCACCTGTTACCCAACTGGCATCGTCTTGCAACAAGAATAAAATGCTGTTGGCGACATCCTCCGGAGTGCCAATTCGTCCGATAGGATGAAAATCGTTAAAACCAGCCAATGCAGTATCGATATCAGAGGGTTCAATGAACGCCTCATAAATAGGTGTTTTGACCACTGCTGGGGATACTGCATTTACTCTGATGTTATTTTCCGCTAATTCCATCGCCATGTGTTGTGTTAACGAGTGTAATCCGGCCTTAGCCATAGAGTACGCAGAAGAGGGCGTCGCCTTAATCGCCTGTTTGGCCCACATGGAGCCTATATGTACAATGGATCCGCCTCCGTTTTTGATCATATTGTTGGCCACCGCCTGGCTGATGAAGAAAGTGGACCGATTCAAATCCGCGTAGCTGTCGTAATCGTCTTTTGTGTGCTCAGTGAAGGGTTTCGGGTTGAAGGCACCCGCTGCATTGACCATGTATTTAATGTGCTTCGTCTCTTTTTGAAGGTCTTCGATGATGCGATCGACATCCTTCTGCTCATATAAATCAGCTTGAATCGTGTCGACAACCGCATCAGCGGTTGCAATAGAGGAAAGCGCTGATTTCGCAGTTTCTAGCTTTTGAGAATTATTCCCGATTATCGAAGTGCTAATGCCTGAAGCGACCAGTTTCTTTGCGGTTTCCAATCCCATTCCGCTGGTGCCGCCAACAATAAGTGCGATGATTGAAGAATTCATTATATTTTTCTCTATGGGTGATAATGTAGGAGAAAAATAGCGGACATTAGACTCCATAAAAAGTAAGCACAAAGTGGTGCGGTAGGTACCTTTTGGTTCATCTTTATGAAAAACAAGGAAAAAATATTTATACGAAAAAGTGCGCCCGCGAAGAGTGCTCAGATGGTTGAGACTATCTATGGGTGCAAATGGTCTTTGACGATCTACCAGCTGCTCGCCAGTGGAATAAATAGACCAGGTGAAATGGTTCGAAGCGTAGAAGGATTAACCACGAAAGTGCTCAACCAGTGTTTAAGAAAAAACACAGATTTTGGAATCTTGGAGAAAAAAGCTTTCAATGAAGTGCCACCTCGCGTGGAGTATCACGTCACCGACTTTGGCAAAAAATTTATGGCCATACTGGACGAACTCGAAAAACTACAACACGACATCGAAAATGAATCCGGATATCACTAACGCATCACTTATCGGTATTGACTGGGGAACATCTTCGCTACGTGCCTACCTACTCGACCATCAGGGGTGCATTCTCGATGTAAAAAACACCGATCTAGGTATCATGCGTGTGCCTGAAATGAACTTTGACGGTGTATTTACAGAGCTACTGAATCCATGGTTTGACCAACGCGAGCTACCAGTAATAGCCTCAGGCATGATCACCAGCCGCAATGGGTGGCTAGAAACCCCGTATCAACCGCTACCAACGAATGCCGAAGCATTGGCCAACAGCCTAGTACCATTGACCACTAAGCAGGGTTTAACACTGCATCTAATGAACGGAGTAACGGTTGAGCATGAGGGCGCTCCGGATGTCATTCGCGGGGAGGAGACTCAAATTGTCGGTGCCATACACACCGGTATCACCAATGGGACATTCGTCATGCCCGGCACCCACAGTAAGTGGGTGAGCGGTGGTGACGGCAGCATCCAGGATTTCTCAACCTTTATGAGTGGTGAAGTGTATGAGGCACTGTCCAAACACACCATTCTCGGCGCTTTAATGTCTGCAAGCACGTTTGCTGAAAAACAATTTATCGAAGGTGTGCGCCATGGTTATGATGCAGGATCACAACTACTGCACAACTTATTTCATGTTCGTACACGGCCATTATTTGGCAAAATCAAAGAAGAAACTGTTTCGGATTACCTCTCCGGTATGCTCATCGGTGCCGAAATTCGTGGCGCAACGGAACGGACCACCGCTGCGGAACCCCTCATTATCGTCGGCCGAAATGATCTTGCCGATCGTTATGAAAAAGCGCTCAGTGCTATCGGGCAGGCTAGCAAGCGCGCCGAAGAGAATATAGTGGCACTGGGTCATTTCGCTATCGCAACAGCAGCAGGTTTAATTAGATGAAGCACTGGAAATCCGCTTTTGATGAAAACCCACTGATCGCCATTTTGCGCGGATTGCAGCCCGAACAAGCAATCGACGTTGCCGAAGTACTGGTTTCAAGTGGCTTCACCATCATTGAAGTACCAATGAATTCGCCAGAGCCATTGATCTCCATTCAACGGATTGCTGACAAATTCAGCGATCAGGTGGTCGTCGGTGCCGGCACCGTATTAACCGCTGACGAAGTATTCGAGGTGGCAGGGGCTGACGGACAACTGATTGTGGCGCCCAATGTAAACCCGCAAGTGGGTGCTAAGGCCATTTCACTCGGGGTCAGCTGGTGCCCGGGTGTCACCACACCAAGTGAAGCGTTTCAAGCATTGGAGCTAGGCGCTAGTATGTTGAAATTTTTCCCAGCAGAATTAATCTCACCCGCCGCCGTTCGCGCCATGCGTGCTGTACTGCCTAAAAATGCCCGCGTTGTCATAGTGGGCGGAATCACTCCTGAGAAAATGAGTGAGTATCTCGATGCGGGTGCCGATGGCTTTGGCCTAGGTTCAGCTCTTTTCAAACCTGATTACTCTTTAAAAGAATTAGAAGATCGAGCAATAGCCTTTGTCAGCGCACTGAACATTTAATTTGTCTGGCAATGGTGCGACATAAAATTGAACCAAAAAAAACCTAGTTTAATTCTGGACAAACAACGCCAGGTTTGCAACGATCTTGGAAACGCCACTTACGTTTAGCCTAGGAGAGAGACATGGCAGAAGTAACAAAAACTCGTGCCGAGGACTTCCCTTATGCGCCAAAAAAATGGACAGCGAAGCAGGGCAGTGATAGTGCAGAGGCATTGGGCATCGTGATGGGGCCTGAGCATTGGGAAATCGTGTTATGCCTGCAAGAATACTTCGCTCGCAATGATACGCCTAATCGCCGAGAGCTTAACGATGCACTCGAAGAGTTCTGGCATGCCCATGGGGGCTTAAAGGATCTGTATCGATTATTTCCCGGCGGCCCGATTGCACAGGGGTGTGAAATTGCCGGTATCGAAATACCCCCAGGCACCATTGACAAATCGTTTGGGAGTACGTCCTAGCACAGAACTACAATCTCAATGGAGCACATTTTTTAGATGTTTCGCACTCATTCTATGGATCACATTTAAATGGATGTTTCGCACTCTAGGCCACGGAACAAATCACAAAGAGACTCTAGTAAGTCCTGTGGCCTAAAGCGCTAATGTGTGCGATGCGTTGGTAGTTCTTAAACTTTATTGTAAAAGTTCGCGGATCGAAGCAGGCCTAGCGCCTGCTCAGCAACATGCGCAGAACACCTGTTCTGTGCAGATAGTAGAGCAGTGTCATAATCGAAGCGATGGCGGCTGCAAGGTAGGTTAGAAACGCAGCATTTAGAACCGAGCCTGCGCCACCAATTTCTTGTTGGTTAACGATACCAGCATCGACCATGGCCTTTTTTGCTCTGGCACTGGCGTCCCATTCAACTGGCAATGTGACTACCGAAAACAAAACAGCTGCCGCGAAGAGGGCACAACCCAGCAACAATACCCAGGTGCCCAACACAGGAGCCAACGCCATCAGAACGCCACCAATCATGATCACGGGCATAGACATTTTGCTCGATATATTGGTTACGGGAACTAGAGTGGAGCGCATTTTCAGCCAGCTATATCCTTGAGCGTGCTGCAGAGCATGTCCCGCTTCGTGACAAGCAACGCCAATTGCCGAAAGCGAACGCGAACCATACACAGGCTCTGATAGACGCAACGTTTTCACTCTGGGGTCGTAGTGATCGCTCAGCCGGCCGGAGACGGGTTCAATTTTGCAATCCGTCACGCCTTGTCGCTGCAGCATCAATTGAGCCGCTTCGGCGCCCGTCATATTGCTCTGGCTAATTACGTTTTCGTATTTGGCGAAGGTATTTTTGACCATCATGGATGCCAGGCCCGATAGTGCCATTCCAGGCAACATGACCATCAGCAGGTAGTTCATATCAAAACCCATCATCGAGAAAGACCTCAACAGCTTTTCAGAAAATTAACTCAATAATAAGTGCAAACGCGTCAACTACAAGATGTTGATACGTAAATAATTATGACGCCAAAAGCCTAGCGTATGCAGGTCTAAGTTCTATACCCCAAGACGCCCAGATAAGAAAGAAGCCCAAAGCACCATTCCCATCCAATTTCCAGGGGTTTTTCTGTGTGGATAGCGCCGAGCAAGGCGGCCAAGATAGGCGCTGCAAGGTAGCTATCACCCTAAATTATCGCTAATGCCGTATTTGATCGATTTCTAACCATCCAATCGGTTGAAATCTTTCAACATCTCGGGTTCGTGTGCTAGTCGAAATCATAGGCTGAGGTCTTCAAATTCAAGAGCGTCGATGTATCGAATTGGCTGGGGAACGCTATTCTGCCTGACCTGATTTAGGTATGGGAACACTTAAGTCGGCAAGAATGGTGTCTATGTACAGTTAGAGTTTTAAACGCCCACCAACCGAATGTCGAAGCTGGACCTGGTCACTTTTGGCATCCGCTACAGTCGATAGATCGTTATGCCGTAGAGCATCATACAAACAAATAGCACCAACAGCACGACAGGAGTAATGGTTTTTATTAGAGTTGGAGATGCATCTCGCTTAATGATGTAAAACCCAGTAAGCATCAATGCAATCCCAGATACTAGTGCGGCAAGCCCCCAAAATGTCATAAGGTGTCTGGACGCGTACCAAAACACATTCCAAGCACCTGCCGCTGTCACCAACCCTCCGACCACTGCATGAACAAAAGGCGGAAACTGGTGAATCGGATTGATAAATTTCAACAACAGTGCATATACAAGCCCAATGAACATGCACACGGTGACAACTGTACCCATTGGGATGTACATAATTTCATCTTCACTGATAGTATGATTGAACCACTTATATTGTAATGGATACGTCGAGCCCAAACACATGTCAATCCGCTTCCACGCCAAAGCTTTGATCGAATTCACCACCGGCATCTGCATCCATTTTGGTATGGAAGAGGCACCGGCGCTCGATGTGGCGCACATCCTGGTTGAGGGTGATTTACTCGGCCACGATACTCATGGGCTGCAGTTATTGAAACCCTACATCGATGCACTCGACCGACAGGTCATGCGAGGCAGTGGCGAAATCAACGAAATTGCCTCAAGACCGGCCGTGGCCTGCTGGGACGGCCAGTATCTACCTGGACCCTATCTGACGTTACGCGCCATCGAATCGGCAACCCACATGGCCCAACAGTATGGCACTGGCAGTATTGCCATTCGGCGCAGTTCCCACATCGGTGCACTGGCCGCCTATCTTGAAAAGCCTTCGCGCAGCGGATACTTGATTCAAATTGTCTGCAGCGATCCATCGGTTGCCATTGTGGCCCCGTTCGGCGGCAGCGAACCGTTGCTAACACCCAATCCGATGGCCTGGGGTATTCCTACTTCCACTGATCCGATCATGATCGACATCTCCGCGTCTATCACCACTAGTGGTATGAGCTCGAGACTCCATTCAGAAGGTCGACCAGGTGATCACCCCTGGTGGTTGGATGCAAACGGGCAACCGACAAACAACCCCTCAGTGGTCTTTGATGATCCGCCGGGTAGTTTGCAAGCTTTGGGTGGAATGGAAGCGGGTCATAAAGGGTTTGGTCTCGCTCTATTTGTCGAAGCAATGTCGTCCGCACTTGCTGGCCATGGAAGGGAAGAGGGCACAGCTGAATGGGGAGCCAGCGTACACGTACAAGTGACTGACATCAGTGCGTTCGGCGACGCCAGCGCCTTTCACAATCAAACGGATTTCTTGGTCGAGCAGTGTTTACAAAACAAACCGGCCAATCCCGATAAACCTGTGCGAATACCCGGCCAGCGAGGTCTTGCATTAAAAGCCGAGCAATTGAATAGTGGCGTTGCGTTGCGAACTGACATCGTGTCGGCATTAACTGAATTAGCCACACAGGCAAATATTTCTTTGCCGGCTCGGTCGGGCAACTGCTGAAAGGTGCTATGCCTGTCCATGAAGCTCGCACCAGGGATTTAAAACCAACGGTGCAAACCCAAATCTGACTTATGCCGGGCTCGCAGCTAGCCTTTGCCTAAGCTGCTTAAAGGAGACCAGTTCTGAACGTTCCTCATCCCATAAGGAAAGATTGACACATTTGAAACTCTCCCAAAGAGTCAGTCTGCCAATAGACTTAAGTTCAGGATAGTCGTTCATTACCTGAGGCAGTTTGTGGAATGGAATTCTGCTGGACAGATGATGTACATGATGAATGCCTACGTTGCCGCTGATCCACATCAATGGTTTCGGAAGGTCATAAAAGGAGCTGCCGTGCAGAGCAGAGGCTTCCCGATCCCATTCATCCTTGCGGCTCCAATGTGTGTTATCAAATTGGTGCTGTACGTAAAACAACCACATGCCAAACGTTGCTGCCAGCACCACAATGGGTATTTGGATAAGTAGAAACGTTTGCCAGCTCGTGAAATAAATAATGGCCGCCGACACCAAGACTATTCCGACATTGGTTGCCAGAGTGCCAATCCACGGCTTTATACCCTCTGTCATCGACCCAATGGGAAGCCTGTGGCGCAGGATAAACATGTAGCTGGGCCCAAGACCAAATAACACCACTGGATGGCGATACAGGCGATACAACAAGCGTCCGTACTTGCCCCTTTTCAGGTATTCATCCACAGTTAATGTATCGATATCACCAATTCCGCGTCTATCGAGATTACCCGAAGAAGCATGATGACCGGCATGTTGCAGCCGCCAATATTCATACGGGGTAAAAGTGAAAACTCCGAGCACGCGCCCCAGCCAGTCATTCGCTCGCTTAGAAGTAAACAGCGAGCCATGACCGCAATCATGCTGAATAATGAACAATCTAAGCATCAATCCCGCGGCTGGTACCAAAGCCAAAAGACCCGCTATCCATGTGAGCAGATATCCAGACTTCAGCAAGCCCCAGATAACGGCCCAAGCGACTACAAAGGCTCCAACCGTAATGGCGATTTCAATTAATGCGCGCCTATTGTCTGGCCGCTTGTATTTTGCCAGACGCGCAGTCCAGGAATTTTCAGAGTCCATCAACGGAAGTAAACATCCAGCTGGTTAGTGGAGCGCTCGTTCATATGCTGAACTCGCCAGCAGAATCTTGATTCTGCACACCTGGCAGTAACTATAGAACATGATCAGGCGATTCCCAGTATCTTCGATGCCCCAGAATTCACTCCTAACGGCGGCGCAGACCGGTAAGGGAAGCCCCTCGCATAATCCAACACTATAACACTCATAAATGCGGACAACTCATGCCAGTCAATAAATTGGCCCAAGGCTATTAAAGAATATGGATGGGTCAACAAACGAATCCTACGCGAAGGCCGTAAAAATGCAGAGCGTTTGTTCATTGAGCCTCTAGCGAACCACAAGTCAGACCTGCTGCGAAGCTGTGGGGATTGCTCATTGAGTGTCTAGCGAACCATAAGTCAGACCGGCAGCGAAGCTGTGGGGATTGCTCATTGAGCGTCTAGCGAACCACAAGTGAGACCGGCAGCGAAGCTGTGGGGATTGCTCATTGAGCGTCTAGCGAACCACAAGTGAGACCGGCAGCGAAGCTGTAACGCGAATTTTTGGATTCGTAAACAGCACTTGGCCGTGCGACATCTCTTGAGGGTGTGGATCCGGACAAGCCGTTAAACCGTTGCTCGAACGCGACCTCGGCGGTGAAATGCAGGTAATAAATGTCGCAGGTTTGACACACGCGCAGCGGCAACGTATCGTTTTAAACAACTAGACCGAACGGTTCAACTCATTGCCAACACGGGGATTTGTTATGAAACTCACAAAAGAACAACTCAAAGAATTTGATGAATCCGGCTATCTGTTTTTTCCGAGTTTATTTAGTGAAGCAGAAGCTGCCGTGTTGAAAACCGAAGCACAGAACGTCTATGCGTCAGATCGAAAAGAAGTTTGGCGCGAATCTTCCGGTGTTGCTCGAACGGCATTTGCCGCGCACACATACAACGAAGGTTTCAAAAGGCTGGGTGCCCATCCGCGATTAATTGAACCGGTTGAGCAGGTTCTCGATGGTCCTGTTTATATGCATCAGTTCAAGGTGAATGCCAAGGCGGCTTTCGATGGCGATGTTTGGCAATGGCATCAAGACTACGGTACCTGGAAACGCGATGATGAAATGCCGGAACCCAGAGCCATGAACATTGCGGTGTTTATTGACGATGTTACTGCGGCAAACGGGCCGCTATTGTTCATTCCAGGCAGCCATAAGCAAGGTGTGGTTGCTGC
>JAHQVR010000246.1 GCA_019634245.1 Gammaproteobacteria bacterium | reverse complement strand
CCTAAGGTGGCCCGCCCGACCTGCCCTAACGAATATTGCAGGCACGAGTGCTCGCAGGCACAAAAATAGACGCAAAGCGCGTCTAGTGAGCCTCTCTTTTGTTGCGGGGGTTCTAGTCCCGACACTGGATTTTGCCAGTGCAGGGGCATGGTAGTTTAAGGGTTTGCGGTAAGTCAAATGGTGGCTGATGGTGATTAAACAGGCTATTAAAAAGCTGAGATTCAGAGCAAAGGAAGCATTTGAAGATGTTGAGGAATAAAAACACGAGCATGATCGGTTATCAACGCATTCCGCAAGCAGAATTACTGCTGATTTGATCGACTTTTGAAAAAGAAAATCCTAATTCGGCAAGATCGAAGAATTGTTGTGCGTGCCATTTGAAAACTCCTTGCTTCTTAGCAATATTTGCCTTTGAAATCAGAGTTCACCAACCAATTGCTTAATCTTCATCTAACGAGTTAGTAAAAGCGTGTTCTTTTTTCTTCGTGTGGGTATCAATGTAAGCGGTCTTCTCTTTTTCAATTGATGATATCACCTGATTTTTCCGTCAGTTTAACCAAGTGAATTGCAACAGACCTTTATACAGTTATCTTAAGTTCAATACCCAAAAATATTTGCCATGCCTCAATTAAACCCCTTGAAACAGATGAATGGTCTTTCGAGTAAGCAAACGTCACTGGATGATCTCAGACCGACAGGTAAAAGTATTACCACGATTCAACTCGATTCGGTAGATGATCCTGAGGCCGCTTTTTTTAACAGTATCGGTGCTCAAGGTATACGCCCAACTGAGCCTGAAACCATTGATGAATCAGGAGGCAAAAAATAATGCCTGCAACCATCAGAGATATTGCACCAAACAATGGAGTCGTCGGCGGTGGTACTCAGGTAACTATTACCGGCACCGGCTTTGTAAACGGTTGTACGGTCAGGTTCGGACGTACTCAGGTCGAAGACGTCCGTTTCCTGTCCGATACCTCTCTCACCTGCACCACCCCACTTGGTCCTCCTCCACAGAACGGAGGTTTGCGCCCACCGGTTGATGTGTCTGTTACCAATCGAGATGAAGCAACTGTCACAGCCCGTGGCTTGTTCACGTATCGTAACAGTGCAGTAGTTACGTCGATTTCTCCGAATGAGGGGCCAACAACAGCTGGCCGACAGGTGATTATAACCGGCACTGGCTTTATCGATGGTGCCAGAGCCTACATTGGTGACCAAGAAGTAACGCAATTGGAATTTATCAACAACACAACGTTAAGAGGCCATGCGCCTGCCAATAATGCAGGAACGTACAGCGTCCTAGTGATCAATCGCGGTGAGCCTGCTGAGCCGGCTTTGGTCAATGCCTACACCTGTACCACAAACCCCACAGAGACAGACGGTAATTCAGCTACCTTTATCAATGATGGTGAAGATTTCTTTGAGCAGCTCAGGCTTATGTTTGAATCAGTCATCGCTGTCAATCCGGCCAATAACAATACTTACATCAGACTTGCATACTGGATGATAGATCGCGAAGTTTTGTTGGGAAACAGACTTCAGAGGGTTCTAGCCAATCGCACCTTGCTCGAATATATCGACCGAACCATCAGAGCCGGTCATCGAGTAGACGTTATTATGTGGCGGCCGGCCACCTATGAACGAGTCGGTTTGGGCGCCGAAGCCGCTGGCCCAAATGAAGACTTTGCTAAAAGAGTTTACGCGATAGACCAAGCTGCCGCCGCAACACCCGGTGCAAATCGGGCAAGGGTTTATCTTGAGCATTACGAGGGCGAAATAGGCAGTTCCAATCACCAGAAAATTGCCATTGCCTCGGTCAACGGCCAACGTACCGCATTAATTGGCGGTCTGAATCTGTTGCCATGTTATTACTCTCTTGAAGACCACAGTGATTCCAAGTGGCATGATACCGCCTTGTGCATTACTGGACCGGCAACTGATGACATTGAAGCCGAGTGGACCCGGCGCTGGCTCAGAACCGATCAAATCGCTCAAAACTGGGTCAGTAACACCATCGGTGTAGGTGGATGGGTATTGGCCAACAATTTTGGTTTCAACAATTCTGTTGAGGAGCGTCAGGCATCCGTGGCGTTGCATCGCAATACCACACTGCAGAATCGTTCACCCAATAATGTGCCCTTGAGTATCGCTCTTACTCGTTCAGTGGGCGAGGTTCGATATAGAGCCCTCAGGGACAAGCTGATTGAACTGATCAATGGTGCAAACAATTTTATTTATCTGGAGAATTATCATTTATGTGATCCGGATATAATCAGAGCTATTTATACCCGCCAAGCTCAGCGCATAGCCGCAGGTGCCGCGTTGAGAGTAGTCGCAATGGTTCCTGCTGGCGGTGGCTCAGACCCCTCAAGTTATATGACTCGTCGAGCTTGGTTGCAGATAGCTTTACGCCTTCCATCACCCGGGCCGGCGCCGGCTAACGTTCTTAACTGTACCAGTGTTACCTATGAAGACAGCAATGGAAACCAGCAAACTGTCGCTAAGGCTGGTTGTGCATTATGGAATGTAGTGGACAGTTATAATCCAGATCAACCCATTGCCACTAATTGGCTTAACAACGATGCCTTAGTCTTTCGTTTAAATACACCGTTGAGTCCAATTGTTACCGTTAGGTTCGACAAAATAGTGAGGGTCAAAACATCGTTGCACTTTTTTACACCGGTAGCACACTATGGCCCTGACTGGCAAAATATCTACACCCATTCCAAGCTCGCGGTTATTGATAACCAGCATTTAGTTTGCGGTAGCGCTAACTTTTCGTTCAGAAGTATGCAATACGATGGTGAAATCTCCGGCTTTGTTCGCCACGGTGGCATTGCTGCCGCAGCACTTACCCGTTTGCTGAATCATTACAATGACTCACATGCACCAGCGCCTCCCGTTTCGATTAACAACATAGAAGACCAATCGCTGATCAACATTTTCGCATTGTTAGATCATGCCAATGCCCATCCAAGTGTTGTTGCTCGGGTAGGACAGTTGAATCGTCGTGTCATCGTTCCGCTGGAACACGATGTTCTTCCGGGCGTGCTCATGGCTCGAACCATGCCACCAGACAGTATTGTCGAGAGCCTATGGAATAAGTCAGCACCGAACTACACCTGGATTTAACCGATTAAACTTACTCTTTAATTCTATACCTCGGCGTTGCTTTTTGTATTGCCGAGGTTTTTTAAATTGGTTTTCAATGGTTAGTGCAATGATCAGTAAGAAATTCTAGATAGGGTGACTGACACTTCGGCAATAGAGCGAGTTAAAAGTGAATCGAGATCTTCCGATTTAACCTTGCTGTTTACCACACAAAACGAAGAGCCTAAAGTATGGTAAGTAAAGCATTCTATCGATAAACCGGAAAGGTCTGATATGCCAAGGAAACTATCAAGTTTTTTCATTCTTGATGCTAATGGCCTTATATCGTGAGATCGGGAGATAGGTGATGAACATTGGAATGGCCCCGTCACCCTTTTTAAATCCTCGACTCTTATAGAATGAAGTGGCTAAGGCAATTGCGTAAATACGCAAACCACTGCTCAGCATTGTTTTATGGATTCATAGTCTATCTCACTTTTCGGAGTGCGTTTTCTGCTCTCAGTAGCCGAACCCGCAGCCTGCATGAGACCCCGAAACTTAAGATTCTATAAACTATGATAAAGAGCAAGAAACATTGGCCGTCACATATTGCCCGATTGTCCTTGAGCCATAGAATGACTAAGGCTTGTTGGACAGTCGAACAAACTGTTTAGGCCAAGGTTCCACAGCTCTCGACCTATGATGAAATTTTCAGGCTAGTTAAATTGCCACAGCTTATCAATCAATGAGTCAATCTCTTCTAATGGTGCGCTGTCGACAATGTAGGCATCGGGCCTGACCAGTATTGCTTGGTTAGTATAAGGACTGTTATCGGCCCAGTAACCCGACGATTGCTTGTTGTCGGCAATGGACACCTTGGTTATGTAAGGTGGCAATGAAAAGTCTGTCGCATCATTACCAAAAATAAGTAAAGAGTACGTTTGGTAATTCAGCAGCGAATACAATCGAGTAGTTTGCAGGCCGTTATGTATTTCCAGGTCGTAGAAACGCTGTCCTTTTAATCCCTCAGATTGATACTGAATTCCCATACCTGTGATGTAACCAGACCGGCGTTCTACAATTTTAACGTAGTCTTGGGCATGTGTTCCTGCTTCTGAGAATTTCGTGGATCGTACAAGTTGTCCTGAGGTTTCCACCACATCTTTAGCCACTGTTTTGCGTTCAGTTTCGTACGAACGGAGTAACTCAATAGGTGCGTTGTATTGAGTCACCATGGCCAGTTTCCAGATCAAATTAAAGGCATCAGCGATGCCTGTATTCAACCCTTGACCGCCATTCACCGAGTGGATATGACAGGCGTCCCCTGCGAGAAAAGCGCGATCTTCAACAGCGTAGCTTTCAGCCACCGATTCTTTGACCGAGAAACTAGAGAACCACTCCAGTGTCTTAATGGTGACGCTGTGTGGTGCCATTGCCCGGTTAATCTTAGCCAGTGCATCGTCAACACTGAACTCCTTAGTCTCCATTTGAATGTAAAAGCGATCGATATTTCCCTCACGAGGAATCCAGGCAACATCGGATGTTTCTGCCTGAAATGTGATAATTTCCGGCACTTTTGGGAAGTCTGTTATAATCTCTGCATCCAGTACTGCCCAGATAATCTGCGGGCGCGTAATTTCAAATACGATGCCCAGCTTTTCCCGAACCAGAGAATGCGAGCCATCAGCACCGATAATGAATTTTGATTCAATAAGATCGCCATTCGCTAATGTCGTCACACATTTATCGGCTTGGAGTTCAATATCAATCGCCTCGCTATTACGCACCACCGAGGCCCCTTCCTGCGTCAGTTTCCTATCCAGCAGTTGTTCAACAAAAGACTGGCCGAGCATAAGAAAGTGTTTGTGAAAGCAGCCCTTGAGCGATTCCCACCAATGGGATTGTCTCGAAATAAAGTCACCATTAGCCCATACGGAACTGGTGTTGCATTGTTTTCCTAATGGGTAAAGCTCATCGAACAGGTTGACCACTTCAAGAAGTTGTAGAGTACGCGCATTCAAAGCAT